>JAUJMI010000012.1:0-6577 GCA_030446945.1 Longimicrobium sp.
CGGGCTGGCGGCACTCCCTGTGAGGGCGATGCGGAGCGGCTGCGCCACCTTGCCAAACCCCACCCCCGCGCTCTGCGCCGCGGCCCGCAGGGCGGCCTCGATGGCGGCGGGCTCCCACGGCTCCACCCCCGCCAGCGCGTCGCGGACGACGGCCAGGCGCGCGGAGGTCTCGGAATCCTTCCAGTGCTTGGCGGTCGCCTCGGCGTCGTACTCCAGCTCATCGGCCAGGTAGACGCGGGCCTGCTGCGGGATCTCGATCGTCAGGCGCGACCTCACCTTGAGCAGGTCGATCAGGTACAGGACGTAGTCGCGCCGGTCCTCCACCTCGTCCGCCGTCATCAGCCCCGCCTCCACCAGCAGCGGCCCCACGATGGGGAGGAGCTCCGCGGCGGACTTCTTCGCCAGGTACTGGCCGTTCATCCATTGGAGCTTCTCCATGTCGAACACGGCGCTCTTCTTGTTGATCCGCTCCACCGAGAAGAGCTCCGTCATCTCGTCGACGGTGATGAGCTCGCGGTCGTCGCCCGGGTTCCAGCCCAGGAGGGCGAGAAAGTTGACGAGCGTCTCCGCAAGGAAGCCCAGACTGGCGTAGTCGCCGACTGCGGTGGCACCGTGGCGCTTGCTGAGCTTGCGGCCGTCCGCGCCCAGGATCATCGGCAGGTGCGCGAACTCGGGGACGGCGGCGCCGAGGGCGCGGTACAGCAGGATCTGCTTGGGCGTATTGGCGACGTGGTCCTCACCACGGACGACGTGGGTGATGCGCATGTCGATGTCGTCCGCCACCACGGCCATGTTGTAGATGGGCGTGCCGTCGGTGCGCAGGATGATGAAGTCCTCGATGCTCTCGTTGTCGAAGCGGATGGCGCCGTACACCCGGTCCGTCCACTCCGTTGCGCCCTCGGGCACGCGGAAGCGCACGGTAAACGGCGTCCCCGCCTCCGCGCGCGCGTCGCTCTCGGCGCGGGGGATCGCGCGGCACTTGCGGTCGTAGCGGTATTCCACGCCCGCGGCCTGGCGCTTGGCGTCCAGCTCTTCCGGCGTGCAGAAGCACCGATACGCGCTGTCCTCCGCCAGCAGCCGCTGCGCCTGGGCGGTGTGGCGCGGCAGCCCCTCGCTCTGGAAGTAGGGCCCCTCGTCCCAGGTGAGCCCCAGCCAGAGCATCCCCTCCAGGATAGTGTGCGTGGAGGCGTCGGTGCTCCGCTCGCGATCCGTGTCTTCTATGCGCAGCACGAACACGCCCCCGTTCTGGCGCGCCATCAGCCAGTTGAACAGCGCGGTGCGGGCCCCCCCCACGTGAAGGTAGCCGGTGGGGCTCGGCGCGAAGCGTACGCGGATCGGGTCTGCCATCCCTGGAATCTTCCTCAATAGAACGTGTGTGCCGCGGGTGCGGGAAACTTACGCCCGCGGCTTGGCACTGCAAGCTGGACGCCCCCTACCACCGCTTCCTGAACGAAGCGCCCCTCCCCCTCCACGGCCCCCGCTCAGCACCCCGGGCCGGTCGATGCGGTGCTCGGCGGTGTAGCTCCGCGAGAATAGATAGCGAGCATTGGCTGGGGCGGTGCCGGCGGCAGAGCCCGTCTCCTTCACTACGCGCGATCTACGTCGAAGCCTTTGCAGTGCTGCGCGCCGCCCGTGCGCGGGAGCGGCGGCTGAAGAGCTGGAAGCGCATCAAAAAGGTGGAACTGGTCATCGCGGCGAATCCGGCGTGGCGGGATCCGGGCGAGATTTTTGGCGTCGTTGACAGCCAACTTCAGGGCGCGGGTGGGAGGGACCCCCGCAATCTCAGGGACAAGGTACCGAACACTGGATGGGACGATATGCGCGGCAGAGTCCGTTTCCTTCACTCGGCGCACAAGCGACGGTGCGGGGGCAGGTGAGGGCGGGGCGCTCCGTTCAGGAAGGGGTGGGTTCTGGAGGCGTGCGGGTTACGCGTGGGGAGGGGTTGCAGTATTGTTTGGATTCTCAGGCAGCCGAAGCCAGAAACAGAACGGACAGTGAACACGCTCAACGGAAACACGCCGGGGCAGGACTTCATCCGCGCCATCGTGGCGGAGGACCTGCGCAACGGGCGCTACAAGGAGATCGTCACGCGCTTCCCGCCGGAGCCGAACGGGTTCCTGCACATCGGGCACGCGAAGGCGATCCTGCTCAGCTACGGGATCGCAAAGGAGACGGGGGGGCGCTTCAACCTGCGCTTCGACGACACCAATCCCGAGACCGAGGACGTCAGCTACGTCGAGTCGATCATCGACACCGTGCGCTGGCTGGGCGCTGACTTTGGCGACAAGGTCTACTACGCGGCGGATTATTTCGCAGACATGTACCGCTTCGCCGAGTACCTGATCGCGCAGGGGCTCGCGTATGTGGACAGCTCGGCGGAGGAGGAGATCCGCGAGGCGCGCGGCACGGTGACGGAGCCGGGCTTCCCCACGCGCTTCCGCGACCGCACGCCCGAGGAGAACCTGGACCTTTTCCGCCGCATGCGCGCGGGCGAGTTCCCGGACGGATCGCACGTACTGCGTGCAAAGATCGACCTGGCGTCCAAGAACATGCTGCTGCGCGATCCGCTGCTCTACCGTGTACGCCACGCGCACCACTACCGCACGGGCGACGCGTGGTGCATCTACCCGCTCTACGACTACGCGCACCCCATCGAAGACGCCATCGAGGGGATCACGCACTCGCTGTGCACGCTGGAGTTCGACAACAACCGGGCGGTCTACGACTGGACGGTGGAGCACTGGCAGGACTTCGTGCGCTCCGAGGGCGGGACGCCGGCGCGTCCCCACCAGTACGAGTTCGCGCGCGGCAACCTGGACTACACCATCATGAGCAAGCGCAAGCTGCTCCAGCTGGTGCAGGGCGGTCTGGTGAGCGGCTGGGACGACCCGCGCATGCCCACCATCGCGGGCTACCGGCGCCGCGGCGTGAGCCCCGAGGCGATCCGCGCCTTCTGGGAGCGGATCGGCGTGGCCAGGTTCAACAGCCGCGTGGACATCGGCAAGCTCGAGTTCGCCATCCGCGACGACCTCAACCACCGTGCGCCTCGCGTGCTGTGCGTCCTGCACCCGCTGCGCGTCGTCCTCACCAACTACCCGCAAGGCCAGACAGAGGAGCTGGAGGCGCCGTACTGGCCGCACGATGTGCCCAACGACGGGTCGCGCCCGCTTCCCTTCGCGCGGGAGCTGTTCATCGACCGCGACGACTTCATGGAGGACCCGCCGAAGGGCTTCTTTCGCCTCTCCCCCGGCGGCGAGGTGCGGCTGCGCTATGCGTACGTCATCCGCTGCGACGAGGTGGTCAAGGATGAGAACGGCGAGATCGTGGAGCTGCGCTGCTCGTACGATCCCGAGACGCGCGGCGGCAACACGCCGGACGGGCGGCAGGTGAAGGGGACGATCCAGTGGGTCTCCGCCGGGCACTCGCTCCCCTGCGAGGTACGCCTCTACGACCGCCTCTTCTCCGTTCCCGACCCGGAGGCGGGCGAGGGCGACTTCAAGGAGCACCTGAACCCGGAGTCGCTCGTCGTGGTGCAGGGCGCGCGCATCGAGCCCGGCGTGCGCGACGACGCGCCGGGGAGCCGCTACCAGTTCGAGCGCATGGGCTACTTCTGCTCGGACATCGTGGACTCGTCGGCCGACCAGCTTGTATTCAACCGCACCGTCACCCTGCGTGACACCTGGGGGAAGGCCGCGCAGCCCGCGAAGACCCCGGCGGCGAAGAAGGCCCCCGCCTCCAAGCCCGCGGAGCGCGAGCCGCGGGAGCGCACGCCGGGCCGGCAGGTCGCCCGCCCGCCCGAGATGGCGGCGGCGCGCGCGCGCTACGACAGCGAGCTGGGCCTCGCGCCCGTGGAGGCGGACCTGCTCACGCGCGACCCCGGCTTCGCGACTCTCTTCGAGGGCACTGTCGCCCTCGGCGCTGCCCCAAAGGCGGTGGCGAACTGGATCGTCAACGTCCTGCTCGTGGAGTTGAAGGAGCGCGGGATCAACGAGATCGCCTTCGGCCCCGCGCAGCTCGCCGACGTGGTGCGGATGGTGGAGGACGGCACCATCTCCAGCGCCGCCGGCAAGACCGTCGTCGCCGAGCTCACCCGCGACGGCGGCGACCCGCGCGCTATCGTGGAGCGCCGCGGCCTCCGCCAGGTGAGCGACGAGGCCGCGCTGATGCCCGTCGTGGAGCAGGTGGTCGCCGCCAATGCGGGCAAGGTGGCCGAGTACCGCGGCGGCAAGACCGCGCTGATGGGCTTCTTCGTCGGCCAGGTGATGCGCAGCACCGGTGGCACCGCCAACGCGGAGCGGGTGCGGGAGCTGCTGGAGGCGCGGCTCGGGTAGCCCTCACCCCCGGCTCGTCACGGCCCTCTCCCCCGCAACCGGGGGAAAGGGTGCACTCCGCCCATGCGAGCACTCCCCCTCCCCCAGGCAGTTTTTGGGGGAGGGGGATGCGTCGCGGAGCGACGCTGGGGGAGAGGGTCTGCCTACGCCGGCACCAGCGCCGCCGCGATCGTGCGCGCGCGCGTCGTCAGCTCGCGGTCTGCGCGGGCGGTGAGGAGGCGCAGGTCGCCGGGGCGGGGCACGGGGTGCGTGGCGTTGAGCGCGGGGACCAGGAGGGATGCGTCCAGCCCGAAGCGGCGCGCGATCAGGGTGCCGATCGTGAAGCGGCTCACCGCTTCGGGGCCCACCAGGTTCCACACGCCCGCGCGGCGCTCCGCCGGGAGCGAGGCGATCTCCCAGAGCTGGCGGGCGAGGTCTTCCACGAAGATCGGGCAGCGCAGCTCGTCCACGTACAGCCGCGACGGCTCGCCCGCGCGGAGCGACTCCACCAGCCGTGCGGTGATGGCGTCCGGCGGGTGGGCGCGCACGATGAGGGAGGTGCGCGCGATGGCCGCATCCGGTGCGGCCGCGAGCACGGCGCGCTCCGCCTCGGCCTTCCAGCGCCCATACTCCTCGATGGGCGCAGCCTCGGCCGATTCGTCGTAGGGCGCGTGCTCGCCGTCGAGCACCAGGTCGGTGCTCACGTGCACGAGCGCGGCGCGGATGCGCGCACACCCCTCCGCCACGGCGCGCGACGCGGCCACGATGTCGCGCTCCGGGTCGTCCTTGCCGTACGCGGTGTGGATCACAGCGTGGGGGCGCAGGCGCTCCAGGAGGGCGGCGGCCTCGGCTGTGTCGGCCAGGTCCACCGTGTGCGCGGTTGCGCCGGAGACGGGGGCGCGGCGCTGCGTGGCATGCACCTCGATGCGATCGGGCGCGGTGGAGATCAGCGTTTCGCCGAGGAGGCCGGCGCCGCCGGTGATCAGGACGCGCATCGGGTCAGGAGTCGAAGGGGAGAGGTCCGGCGAGGAGCGTCCGCAGCAGGGCTCGGGCGGCGTCGTACACGCCGGGCGACTCGCTCTCGCGCGGGCCGGCCACGTTCAGCGTGCCGGCGCGGTACACCTGCAGCCAGCGGCGGAACGAGCCCACGTCCGCCGGCGAGGTGACGTGCCAGGTGTACACCGGCCGCCCCAGCTCGCGCGCCGTATCGCGGGCCAGCTCGGTGCCCGGGCTCGCGGCGCCGGCGGTGAGGAGGAGCGTCGCGTCCGAATCGCGCACGTTCCACGCGGTGCGCTCGGCGGGATCGGTGGATGGCGTCTCGCGCAACAGATAGCGCGCCGGGACCGGCCCGTCTTCGGCCGCCCGGCCCGCGGGGCACCATCCGCCGCACTCCCACCGCAGCTCCAGCGCCACGTCCAGCGCCGCGCGGTCCACCCCCGTCTGCCCGCCGCTGACGATCCGCAGCTTGGAGATCAGAGCTGGAACGAGGTCACCAGCCGCTTCTCGGCCTCGCCCTCGATCAACGCTTCGAGCTCGATGTACGGCTCCAGGCCGCTCCCCTTGAGCTTCTCGCGAAAGAGCTGGTCGAGCTGAAAGACGCCGGCGGAGTTGGACATCTCGATCCGCACGCGCACCGGCTTGGTGACGCCGGGCTCGATGTGCACCGCCTCGATGGCCGCGGCGGACACGGAGTGGATGCTCGCCGCGCCCGTGGCGAAGGGGATGCGCGAGCGGCCCTTGGCCATGTCCAGCGCGTCCGCCACGCGCACGATCCCCGCCTCCAGCGTCAGCGGCTTGCCGCCGGAGCGGTGGGCGATGATGGCGTGCAGGATCTCCGAGCGCAGGATGGTGGCCGTGCGCACGTCGTACAGCTCCGAGAGCAGCTCCCGGATCTTGGCCTGCGCCACGAAGAGCGAAAAGCCCTCGTGCTCCGCGCGGTGGATCGACATCCCCAGGTCGTGGCAGAGCGCGGCGAGGACGACCACCACCTCGGCGTCGTCGTTCCCCATCCCGTAGTTCTCCACCACGCCGGGCTTGGCGCCGCGCTCCAGGAGCATGCGCAGCAGCTTGGTCGCGATGTTCATCACGATCTTGACGTGCACCGGCCCGTGGTCGGTCATCCCCAGCCGCTCCACGGCGTTCACGTTCGCCGCGAGCCAGAGGGAGTACAGCTCCTCGTCCTGGTTGATGCGCTGGATGAGCGCCGCTACCTTGCGGTTGTTGCGGCTGGGGACGTTCAGCGGGAGGCGGTGGCTGAACCGCTCCTC
>JAUJMI010000012.1:6677-12659 GCA_030446945.1 Longimicrobium sp.
TACGGGTGCGGGAGCCGTTCGGCCAGGAAGCGCGCCGCTTCCCGCTCCGCCCAGAACTCCGGCGCCCAGGGCTTCCCCTGGATGAACCCCACGTGCCCGCCGTGCTCCGTGAAGACCGCGGCGAGGCTGGGGTTGGCCTCCACCGCCTCGCGGGGGATTGCGTACGGCGGGACGAACGGGTCGTCCGCGGCGTGCACCAGGAGCGTGGGGACGCGGACGGCGGGGAGGAACTGCGCCGAGCTGGACCGGCCGTAGTAGTCCGCCACGTCGCGGAAGCCGTGTAGACGCGCCGTCACCGCGTCGTCGAAGTCGCGGAACGAGCGCGAAGAGAGCGCGCGCCGTGCGTCACACCGGTCGCCGATCTCCGCCGCCCTGTCGCCGAACTTGCGGCGGAGGGAGCGCAGGAGCACCTCCGTGTACCGGCGGCCCATGAAGCTGGCGTCCATGTACTCCGCCCCCGCCATGAGGTCGAAGGGCACCGACACCGCCGCCGCCGCGCGCACGGCCGAACCCTCCCCCCGCTCTCCGAGGTACTTGAGGAGGACGTTGGCGCCCAGCGAGAAGCCGAGCGCGCCAAAGGTGGCGTCCGGCTCGCGCTGGCGCAGGTGGCCGAGGACGGCCGCGAGGTCGGCGGTGTCGCCCGCGTGGTAGAAGCGGAGCGCGCGGTTCGGCTCACCGCTGCACGAGCGGAAGTTCATGGCGACGGCGCGCAGACCGCACTCGGCCAGCGCGCGGCAGCTTTCCAGCATGTACGACGAATTGGCGCTCCCCTCGAGTCCGTGCACCAGCAGCACCAGCGACGCACCGGCGGCGAGCGCGATTCCGTCGACGGTGGCCCAGTCCAAATCCACGAAGTCGCCGTCCTCCGTCTCCATCCGCTCGCGCCGGTAGTGCACGCCGGTCCGCTCGCGCAGGTACCGCCCGGCGACAGTCTGGCCGTGCGCACCCGGCAGCCAGCGCGCGGGCCGAAAGGGGCGCGGCACGAACGACTTTGCGGGCGGCGGCTCTGTGCGATCAGGGTCATTCATAGGCGGGTGAATCTACGCGCGGCCTTTCGCCCATCAACAGGCGTCGCGATATTTCGCGTCCCGCCGGCAATTCTCCTCCGCCCATCACCATCCGCACCGTGTGGCTCCTCCCCATCTTCTCGCCCCTTTCCCGCTTCGCTCTCCGGGTGTTCTACCGGCTGGACGTGACGGGCGAGCGTGTGCCGCCCCGGGGACCGGTGCTGCTGGTGGCGAACCACCCCAACTCGCTGCTGGATCCGGCGGCGGTAGCGGCGGTGGCGGGGAGGCCGGTGCGCTTCCTGGCGAAGGCGCCCCTTTTCGAGCACGGGCAGGTGGGCTGGCTGGTGCGCGGCGCCGGCGCGATCCCGGTGTACCGCAAGCAGGACGACCCCGCCGCCATGGGCGCCAATCACGACACGTTTTGTGCCGCGCACGAGGCGCTCGCGGCCGGTGACACCGTGGGGATCTTCCCCGAGGGGATCAGCCACACCAGCCCCTCGCTCGCGCCGCTCAAAACGGGCGCCGCACGCATCGCGCTGGGAGCGGCGGCGCGGATCGGCGGCGCCTTTCCGGTCGTCCCCGTCGGGCTCGTGTTCCGCGAAAAGGAGTCGTTCCGCTCCGAGGGGATGCTGGTCGTCGGCGAGCCCGTGGCGTGGGAAGACCTGGCCGCGCTGGGCGAAGGCGACCGCGCGGCCGTGGGCGAGCTGACCGACCGCATCGCCGACGCGATCCGCCGCGTGACCATCAACCTGGACCGATGGGAGGACGCGCCGCTCCTGGAGGCGGCGGAATCCATCTTCTCCGCCGAGACGCCCGCCGACCCGTCCCCCGCGGCGCGCGTGCGGCGGATGCGCGAGGCCGCGGCCTCCCTGGCCCGCCTGCGCCACGACGAGCGCGGGCCCTGGACCGCACTGGCGCACGAGGTGGCCGAGCACGCCCGCTCTCTCCAGGTGCTCGGGATGACCCCCGAACAGCTCAACGCTGGGAACCGCGCAGACCTCGCGGCGCGCTGGTTCGTGCGTCAGCTCGCATTCTTTGCCCTGGGCGTCCCCATCGCGGCGGCCGGCGCGATTCTCTTCTTCATCCCCTACCGCGCCACGCGCCCCGCCGCCGCGATGACGAAGCCGAGCCACGACATGCTGGCCACCAGCAAGCTGCTCGTGGGGTCGGTGATCCACCTGGTGTGGATCGCGGCGCTGGCGGCGCTCGCCGGGTGGCGCTTCGGCATCGTGGCCGGATTCGCGGCGCTCCTCGCGCTCCCCGCCGTCGGCCTGGTGACGCTGCACGTGCGCGACCGCTGGCAGCGCGCGACCGGCGAGGCGAAGCGCTTCCTGCTCCGCGCACGCAGACGCCGGACGCTGGACGAGCTGTGCGCCCGGCAGCGCGAGCTGGCCCGCCGGCTGAACGCGCTCTGGGAAGATACCCGCGAACCGCTGGCCTTCCCCTGAATCCCGAAACGGAGTCCCATCCCATGCTCGAACCCGGAACCGCCGTGCCGCCTCCCGAAACGGTGCCGCACAAGGCGCCGCACGAGATCAGGCGCATCTCGGTGGCCAGCTGGGTGCTGTACGACCTGGCGAACACCATCTTCTCGATGGGCGTCATCTCGCTCTACTTCTCGCTCTGGGTGCGCGACCAGGTGGGGGCCACGCGCGCGGACACCACGTACGGGATCATCACCGCCATCTCCATGGCGCTCATCTTCATGTTCTCGCCGCTGCTGGGGGCGATGACGGACCGCGCGCCCAAGCGGATGCCGTTCCTGATTGCGAGCACCACCATCTGCGTCGTGTTCACCGCGCTCCTGGCGCGCTCCGGCTTCTACACCACGGCCATCTCCTTCGTCATCGCCAACGTGGCGTACCAGGCCGGGCTCCAGTTCTACGATGCGCTCCTCCCCGAGGTCAGCACGGAGGAGAACCGCGGCAGGATCGGGGGGATCGGGGTCGGCGTGGGATACCTCGGCTCCTATTTCGCCGTCGGCATGGGGATCCTGGTGGGGACGGGAAACAAGCCTTTTCTCTTCACGGCGATCGCAATCGCCTTCCTCCTCCTCTCCATCCCCTGCTTCCTCTTCGTGCGCGAGCGCGGAAACCCGCGCCCCCGCCCCATTGGCTGGTCGATGGTGCGCGAATCCACCTCGCAGACCATCCGCACGCTCAAGGAGGGTGGGCGCTACCCCGGGCTGGTGCGCTTCCTGGTGGGCCGAGTCTTCTACACGGACGCCATCAACACCGTCATCTCCATCATGGCGCTGTATACCGTCAACGTCGCAGTCAGCACGGGGATGACGGAGGCGGAGGGGCAGAAGCAGGCGCAGTTCATCCTGATGTCCGCCATCACCTTCGCGGTGCTGGGCGGCTTCTTCTGGGGGTGGATGACGGACCGACACGGCCCCCGGCGCACGCTCAACTTCGTTCTGGTCGCGTGGATGGCGATCTTCGCCTTTGCGGGCGTCATCGGCATCGTGGGTCTCCCGCTCTGGTGCCTGTACCTGGTCGCGGCGGCCGCCGGAGTGGCGCTGGGCGGCGTGTGGGCCGCAGACCGGCCCTACATGCTGCGCCTGACGCCGCCGGCGCGCGTGGGCGAGTTCTACGGGCTCTACGGGATGGTGGGGCGCTTCTCCGCCATCACCGGGCCCATCATCTGGGCCGCTGTGACCTACCTGACCATCCAGGTGGCGCGCATGATGCCGCGCGTGGGCCAGGGGATCGGGGTGCTGGTGCTGCTGGGGATGGTCGTGCTGAGCTTCATCATCCTCCAGCCCATCTCGGACAAGCCCCGCGAGTGGAGCGACGAGGAACGCGGAGACCGCTGAAGATGTCCGACTGGCAGAAGGGGTTCGCGCGGTTCATGGACCGCGTGGACACCAAGATCGACGAGCAGCGGCGCCGCCTGGGTGCCACCGGCGGCGCGGGGAAGGCGGCGCGCATCGAGGCGTATCGCGGCTACGGGACGCCGGAGCGGGCCTTCGTGCGGGGCCGCGTGCTGCGCGGCTCCCCCGTCCCCGCGGCGGACGCGGCGGACAGCGTGTGGCTGAACCTGGCCGCCATGGTCCAGCGCTTCGAGAGCGACGAGGTGCCGCACGCCCGCGTCCGCGTCGTCTTTGCCGGCGGCGAGCGCACCGTGACGGCGGACGACGAGGGCTACTTCGAGTGCGAGGTGGACCCGCGCCCCCCGTTCGCCCCCGGCGCCATCTGGCACGAGGTGGTGCTGGAGCTGGTGGAGCCGCGCGACTCCGACGAGCCGGTGCGGGCGCTGGCGCACGTCCTGGTGCCGCCGGCCGGAAGCGCCTTCGGCGTGATCAGCGACCTGGACGACACGGTCATCCGCACCGGCGTCGCCTCCAAGCTGCGCATGGCGCGCACGGTCCTCTTCGGCAACGCCCGTACGCGCGCCCCATTCCCCGGCGTGGGGGCGTTCTACCGCGCCCTCCAGCACGGCACGGGCGCGGCGCCCTTCAACCCGATCTTCTACGTCTCCAGCAGCCCCTGGAACCTGCACGATCTGCTCTCGGAGTTCCTGTCGCTCCAAAAGATCCCGCTCGGGCCGCTCCTCCTGCGCGACTGGGGGCTTTCCGGCGAGGTGCTCCCCACCTCGAACGAGCAGCACAAGATGAGCGCGATCCAGCGGATCATGGAGCACTTCCCCACCCTGCCGTTCATCCTGGTGGGCGACACCAGCCAGGAGGACCCGGAGATTTATTCGCGCGTGGTGCACACCTACCCGAACCGCATCCCCGCCGTCTACATCCGCAACGTGGAAGCGCGGCCGGAGCGCGTGGAAGCGATCCGCGCCCTCGCCGCGGAGGTGGAGAAGGCAGGCAGCGCCCTGGTGCTGGCCGACGACACCCTGGCCGCCGCCGAGCACGCCGTCTCCCGCGGCTGGATCGCCCCCGCCGCCCTTGCCGAGATCCGCGCCGAGGCCGACGCCAGCACCCAGCCCCGCGCTTCCGCCGCCGGCGAGGAGGTCAACGAGGAGCTGAGCACGGAGTAGCGCCCGGAGCTCGGCCGCCCTGAAACGCCCGTGCGAGACTCGCACAGGCGTTTCACTGTCTACAGACCTTCCCTGTCCCGGCGCGGCCCTGATACTTCAGGCCCGTCAAAGTTCCTAAACATCTCGATCACCTCTTCGCTGAGCGATTCGAAGAACCCGGGCTGGCTCCGGATCCGCGCCCGCGCGACCTCACGCGTGGGAGCCGGGATGTTGTCGCGCAGGCGGTTGAGAGGCCCGCTCGCTTTCACCCGATGCTTCGCCGGCCGGGTAGGCTCATCTTGCTCGCTCATGATCCGTCTCCGCACCCCGGGTGTCCGTCCTCAGACAAGATACTCCGCAATCGGGGCTCGGGATCACCAGCGCCACACCTTCGCCACCGGTGGCGCCACATGGTACCGCCGGCGACCCGAGTGGTGCGGAACGCCTAACCTGCGGCATACCCTGTGCAGCGCGCCGGCGCTCCGCCGTGCAACGAGGTGCGGTGTGATGGAAGGGAAACGAGAAGACGGAGATGCCGGTATGCACAAAGGACGCGATTTCCTCATCGCCCAGGTCAGCAACAACGTCATGCAGCACAAGACGCTGCTGGAGAGCCTGGAGGACCACGAGAAGCAGGCGCAGGACGCGCGCTTCCGCGAGCTCTGCACGCGCTACATCCCGCAGATGCGCCAGCACCAGACGATGATCGAGGAGTACCGTGCCACGCTGGGCGAGCCCGGCGGCGAGGTGCTCAAGAACGCGCTCGGGTTCGTGCTGGGGAAGGCCAAAGACGTGGCGGACGCGGTGCGCAACGACGACTTCCTGCGCATCGTGGAAGACATCGTCATGATCCGCCAGGCGCAGGACACCTTCGCCACCTTCGCCGCCGTCGGCGACCGCGTCGGCGAGCCGCGCCTGTCCGAGATCGGGCGCACCTGCGAGAAGCACCACGACGAGATGCAGCGCGAGTTCAACGCGCTGGTTCAGGAGATGTTCGTCA
>JAUJMI010000012.1:12759-21467 GCA_030446945.1 Longimicrobium sp.
CCAGCTCAAAGCCAGGCGGACACCGCATGAACATGGTCTACTACGCGCACTCGGGGCTTCGCTACCTGGTGCTCCTCGCCGGGATCGTGGCGATCGTCATCCTGGCGCGCGGGCTCTCCGGGAAGCGCCCCTACGACCGCCCCGCGCGCATCTCGTCGGCGATCTACACCGGCTCGCTCCACTTGCAGGTCGTGCTGGGGATCATCATGGTCGTGCTCGGGCGCTGGTACCCGGCGCTGATGGGTCACCTGATCATGAACCTTCTCGCCGTGGCCGTCGCGACGATGCTCTCCGCGTGGGGCCGGCGCGAGACGGACTCGCGGCGCGGCTACAAGTACGCGCTCACCGGTGTGGTCGTATCGCTCCTCCTCCTGGTGGGCGGGATCGCGGCCATCGGCCGGCACCCGTTCCAGAGCCGCGCCCTCGACCAGATCGAGGCCGGCGCGCGATGAGCGGGACGCTCCTGTACGAGCAGTCCATCCCCGAGGAGGTGCAGGACGGCGCGCCCCTGGTGGTGCTCCTCCACGGGCGCGGGAGCGACCGCTTCGACCTGGCGGGGCTGGCGCCGCACATCGCGCCGGGCGCCGTGGTCATCACCCCCCAGGCGCCGCACTCCGGCGTGCCGTGGGGCTACGGGCCGGGGTGGGCGTGGTACCGCTTCCTCGGCCGCAACCGCCCCGATCCGGAGAGCTTCGAAGCGAGCCAGGACGCGCTCGGCGCCTTCCTGTCCGAGATCCGCGGCACGCTCCCGGTGAGGACGGGCCCGCTGGTGCTCGGCGGCTTTTCGCAGGGCGGGGTGATGTCCATGGCGTACGCGCTGCGCAACCCGGGCACCGTGCCCTTGGTGATGAACTTCAGCGGCTTCCTGGCGGAACACCCCAGCGTGCGCCCCACCCCTGAATCGGTGGCGGGGACGCGCTTCTGGTGGGGGCACGGGACGATGGACCCGCAGATCCCCTTCAACCTCGCCATCGAGGGGCGCGGGCTCCTGCAGTCCGCCGGCGCGGAGCTGGAGACGCGCGACTATCCGATCGGCCACAGCATCTCGCCCGACGAGGCGCGCGATGCCCACGCCTGGATCCAGGCCGAAGTGGCGCGGCTGGGATGATCCTGGACACGGGGGCGCTCTCCAACCGCGAGCGCTACCAGCTCCTCACCTCGCTGGTCGTCCCGCGCCCCATCGCGTGGGTCTCCACGCGGTCCGCGGCGGGCGCGCGGAACCTGGCGCCCTTCAGCTACTTCGCCGCGCTCAGCGCCACGCCCTTCCTCGTCTCCCTCTCCATCAGCAGCCGCCGTGGCGAGCCCAAGGACACCCTCCGCAACATCCGCGAGACGGGCGCCTTCTGCGTCAACGTCGTCACCGAGCCGCAGCTCCCCCACATGAACGCGACCTCCGCCGAGTACGGGCCGGAGGTCGACGAGTTCGAGCGGGCTGGCTTGGAGGCGGCGCAGGCGGAATCGGTCGGCGCGCCCTACGTCGCCGACTGCCCCGCGGTGCTGGAGTGCCGGCTGTTCAAGGAGGTGGAGCTGGAGCGCTCCGTCAACACGCTCGTCATCGGCGAGGTCCTGCGCGTCCGCCTCTCCGACGCCGCCCCGCTGATCCCCGCCACCCTCCTCGCCGACAGCGTCGCGCCCCGCCCCGTCGCGCGTCTGTGGGGCGATCTGTACTCCACGCTCGGCGAGATCCCGGTGCTGCCAAGCCGATCGTGTAATTGCAGACGGCCCTCGCCACGCCAGAGCGCGCTGTCCAGTCCTGACAAAATGGCTGCAGCGGCGGATCTACCCTACTGCCTTTCTGGACCCACCGGCCCAGCGGCTGTGGAAGTCGACGAGAAAGTTCTCCGGACTCTGCTGTGCGCCGATCGTGTAGGGCCGTACGTTGAGCGCGCGCCCGGCGCTGAGGCCGTCCGCGTCTTAACGGTCCAGCGGGTAAATCGCGGCATGCGCGGGAAAATACGCGTAATTGGCCTCGTGCTCCCTGTAAGATCTTCACGCCGCGTTTCTGGAGGCTCCTCTCGATTTCGAGATGCCGCGCGTAGCCGCGGAAGCGATTGCTCCCCGCCAGCAGGAACACCTGGAGCCTGCCGAGCGCGGGCTCGAACCCGTTCAGGTGGATCACCACAAATACCAGGAGAAGTGTTGGCACGGGCTCCAGAACCGCTCCTGGCCGGTCTGCGGGGGGAGCGGATCGCCAGGCTAGGCGAGCGGATCGAAGAGGCGGAGGTATCCGTGAATCGCAGCCTCGAACTGCCAGTTCATGGGATCGTCCATCCGGCGCTTCTGCATGTCGTCCACCGCCTTCGCGTACCAGAGCAGTGAGCTTCGCCCGCGGTTGCTCTTTCGCCAGCCTTCGCCCCCCTTTTTCTCCCCTCAGCTCATGCGGCATCACCTCGCGTGGTCCCTTCCCTTGCCTTCGAGCTATCAGCAGCGCACGGCCTCCCACCCGGCAGCTCGACCGATTCTCGCTACCACCTCGTCGATGGGCCCTCCACCCCACGAGCGGGAGGCAGGTGGCACCTGCGGCAGTCACCTTGCGAGCGGCTCGTTGCCAGTGCCGGGCGTAGCGCCGCCACCCTCCGTCCGCTCCTCAGCGGCTCGCCACTACTCCGCGCGCAGAGTGGCGGCTGGATCGACCCGAGCCGCGCGGCGGGCGGGCAGCCAGGAGGCGATGATCCCGGTGGCGGCGAGGAGCGTGGCCACCGCGGCGAAGGTGACGGGGTCGTTGGGTGTGACGCCGTAGAGCACCCCGGTCATGACTCGGGTGGTCACGAGGGCAGCGGCGATACCCAGGACGAGGCCGGCCGCGACGAGGACAAAGCTGCGGCGGATCGTGAGCCACACGACGTCCGCGGCGCGGGCACCGAGGGCTATACGGAGGGCGAGCTCCGGAAGGCGCTGGCGGGTGGTCTGGGCGGTGACACCGTACACTCCTACGAGGGCAAGGACCATCGCGACGGTGGCGAAGGCGAGGAGGAGGAGCATGAGGACGCGGTCCCGGGCCGTCGAGTCGGCGACGACATCCTCCATCGCAACCGCGCCGTATAGGGGGAGCTCGGGGTCGATGTCCAGGACGATCCTCCGGATCAGCGGGACCAGACGCATGGGGTCGCCGTCCCCCACCCGCACATGGATGAACATCTCACGGTCGATGTCCTGGGCGAAGGGCTCGATGATCTCGGGCTGCGGCGGCGTGGCGATGGCGCTCTGGCGCTCGCTCCCCACCACGCCGACGATGGTGCGCCAGGTCGCGGTGGAATCGGGAGAGCGCTCCGTCGTGATCCGCTGACCCACGGGGTTTTGGCCGCGGAAGTACTGGTGGGCGAGCGCCTCGTTGATGAGGGCGACGCGCTCGCCGCCGAAGCCGTCCGCCTCGGTGATGGGGCGCCCGCTCAGGATCGGAACCCTCATCGTCTCGAAGTACCCGGGGGTGACCAATCGCACGATGGCCTCGGTCCCATACTCGCCGGGGGCACGCATCGCTATGGAGAAGTCGCTCGTGGCGCCGCGCTCCCGCAGGGGGAGCGTCGACGAGGCGGCGGCCGACTCGACGCCGGGGAGCGCCCGGACGCGGGCGAGAACCTCGTCGTAGAAGGCGATGACCTGCGCCGGCGCCCCGTAGCGGGCGCCGGGGATGTTCAGCGTGACGGAGAGGACCCCCTGCGGATTGAAGCCCGGGTCCACGTGCCGAAGGGCGATGGTGCTCCGGACGAGGAGCCCCGCGCCGAGGACGAGCAGGACGGCCAGCGCCACTTCGGCGATGACGAGGCCGCCCATCACCGGGCGCGTGCCGCGGCCCGCCCCCCCGGCCCGCAAGGCGTCTGCGGGTTCGGAGCGGCCGGCCAGGAGCGCGGGGAAGGTGCCGAAGAGCAGGGCGGCCGCGGCGGTCGTAGTCACGCCGAAGACGACCACGCCAGCGTCCACCGGGAATCTCGTGACCCACAGCAGCCCCTCCGGCTGGAGCCGCTCGAGCAGCCGAGTGCCGGCGATCCCCAGGGCGATGCCGCCGAGGCCGCCCAGAACGGCGAGGACGGCGCTCTCGGCCAGCATCTGGCGCACGAGGTGGCCGCGGCCGGCGCCCAGGGCCGCCCGCACCCCAAGCTCCCGGCGGCGGCCGGAGGCGCGGACCAGGAGCAGGTTGCCCATGTTGGCGCAGGCGATCAGCAACATCAGCCCGACCGCGCCGAGCAGGACGAGGAGCGGGGTACGGGTGTCGCCCACGAGGAAGTCGTGCAGGGGCGCCATCCCCGCGCCCCTCTGCCGGTTGGTTTCCGGATGCTCAAGCTCGAGCTGCGCGGCGACGGCGTCCAGCTCCGCGGCCGCCTGCTCCGGCATCGCGCGCGGTGCCAGCCTAGCGATCGCCCGGATCGAATGCTCGCGGCGGAACCACGCCTTCTCGCGGGCCTCGGAGGGCCAGCCGGAGGGGACCCACAGGTCCACGCCCTTCGAGGGGAAGGCGAAGCCCTCCGGCATGACTCCCACGACCCGGGCGTGGCCACCGTTGAACGTCAGCGGAGCGCCGATGGCGTCGGGGGAGCCCGCGAACAGCTCTCGCCACGCCCGGGCGCTGAGGATCAGCGGTGTCTCGCCCTCCCGCGACGTCGCGTCGGCCCAGGTCTCCGCCTCGGTGAAGGTCCGGCCCAGCATGGGACGGACGCCCAACATGGAGAAGAACCCCCCCGTGACGTTGACGGCCGAGAGAGCCCGGGGCCTCCCGAGGCCGGTGATCGGCACCTGCCACGGCGCGGCGCTGTACGCCTCGACATCCGCGAACGACCGGACCCGCTCCTTCCAGTCCTGGAAGTTCGCGGGGTTGACGAGCTCCTGCTCCACGCCCATCGCCGCGTTCGACTCCCAGAGCACGTACAGGCGCCCGGGATCGCTGAACGGGAGCGGGCGGAGAACCACGGCCCGGACGGCGGAGTAGATCGCGGTCGTCGCCCCGATCCCCGTCGCCAGCACCAGGACCGCCGCCAGAGCGAAGCCGGGGCTACGCCCGAACGACCGCAACGCCAGCCGTACGTCCCGGACGAAGTCCTCGAGCGGACGCACGCGCGCGCCCCGGAATGGCTCCTTCGCCCGCTCTATGTCCCGCTGATTGAGACGCATAACACCATCCGCGTTGGCGAGCCATGTTTCACCTGCACGACCTGCCTCGAGATCCGCGGGGTCCGCTGCGCGGCTTCCAGGCCGACACCGCCCCGTACCTCAAAACCGTGCGCTCTCCACGCCCGGTCCCGTTTCAGGCCGCTCAGTACGAAGTGATGAGCCTGGAACGGTCGAGCTGCTCGACGAAACCCTCGACGTCGCCCGAGAGCGCTCCCCGGGCGGGGAGCTATGCTTCTGTTCGTCCCACCGGACTCCTCTCAGGGCCGCGCTATACCCAGTGAAGCGGGCTCGTATGGACCGTGGCGCTGTGAACTCAGTCGCCAGCCGGCGCTTGCGCCGTGGAGTTCGGCGGTGCGGACGGCCCGCTCACCTGCCCCACGACTCTCGCGCTCATCCAGCGTACGCGCTCCGGAGGGCCGCCGCGTCTGCCCGCGAGCGCGTCCAGCGCCTCCAGCGCGTGGAGGGTGTCGGGGCAAAGGTCCGCCTCCGTGGGGCGGCCGAAACCGCCGGACCGATAGAGCTGCATGGCGCCGGCGGTGCGGGTCCCGGCGGCGGACGCAGTTTCGCCCTCCACCCGGATCCGGACGAGGAGCTGCGCCACGCCCAGCGGATTCTCCGCCTCCTGCAGCTTGCGGAGGAAGTCTTCCCCTATCCCCACGCCCCAGAGCCCCGGCGGCACGAAGAAGTCGTCCACGTCCCACACAAGTGTGTCGCGAACCCTCTTCCCGATCACCTGGGCCGCCTGCACGTCGTACGGCGGGTTGAACTCGCGATACTTCATCGATAGGCTGTAGGAGACCACCTCCTCGCCCGGGCCGGGGACGGCGTAGCCTTGGCGGGCCCACGCCTCCATCGCGAACCCCTCCCGCTGCGTGGTAAGCCGCCCTTTCACGTGCTCGCGGAGCTCGCCCGCGGCCCCGACGCGCGCGAGGCCGAACCGCCGCTCCATAAACCGGGTGAACGGCTGTGGGTAGAGCGTCTTGAGGATGGGCCACCACATCCGGAAGAGCGGAGCGTACGCCCAGCGCGCCATGTAGTTGGTGAGTCCCAGGTACACGGGATGCTCCGACGCGCGCTCCAGCTCCTCGCGCTCGTAAGCCTCCTCGAACACCAGCAGCGCACGCCGGATCAGGTGGAGCGACGAGGCGAGGTTCTTACCTTCGGGGAACGGCCAGGGATCCTCCTCCGCACCACCCGTTTCCCGCGGGGCGGCGGGGATCGGCTCGATCCTCCTGTCCTCGCCGACGATCTTCGGGACGTGGTGCTTCTTCCCCCAGCGGTCGAGCTCGTCGATCTCCTTGTACACTTCGCGCCGCAGCGTACCCGTCTCGTCGTCGCGCAGGAGTGAGTCGAGCTCCACGAGCCGGTCTGCGAGGTGCGACACCCGGTCGGCGAAGCCCTCCGGCGCCGGAAGCCACTCGCGCCGCGCCCGGTCGAACACCTTCGCCGGGTAGTGGTCAGCCTCGCGGTTCAGCCCGCCCGTGAGCGTCTGGAACGCGGAGACGGCGGCGTGCTCGCCCAGGCGGCGGTACGACTCCCACTGCGCCTCGTCGTAGAACTGGTCGCCGGTGGTCTCGTGAGGGAAAGCCTTGTTGCGCGTGCGATACTGCGTCACGTCCGCGGGCTCGTTCCCCACAAGGGAGGGCTTGAAGAAGAGGAGGATGCCGGTGTCGCCCTCGGGGTAGTGGATGTCGCCCGAGACCATCGGCTGCCGGGCCAGCCCGGTGTCCCGGTCCGGTCGCAGCGGCGAGAGGTCTATGCGGATTTCGACGCCGAAGTCCTCCCTCACCCGGCGCACCATGACGCCGAAGTCGTCGAAGGCGACCTCCGGGTCCATCCCGCAGTCGGTGGCGACGATGACGCGGCAGTGGCGGCGGACCAGCTCGTAGATGGCGAGGTTCTCGAAGTGCGCGCCGTCGGAGAGGTGGACGTCGCTCCCGCGGGAGCGGGCCCATCCGAACATCTCCTTGAGGAAGGGGAGGCCGGCCAGCCTGCGGTCGTGCAGCGTCTGTGCGTGCGACCGGGTCGGGTGCGGGAGCCAGAGCCCCAGGCGCAGGTTGAACGCCGCCATCAGGAAGGTGACCGCAGGCCCGAGCTCGATCGATTTGGCACCCATCAGCGAGTTGAACGCGGCTCCGGAAGCGGTGGCCGCCCCCGCGAGCGTGGGAGCCGCCCGGCTTGCGTCCCACGGCAGCCATTCCTCGGCAACCGAAAAACCGGCGCGCGAGAGCACCGCGCTCTCCGCGCCGCGGTTCAGATTGCTCGTGTCGCTGGCGCTCAGGTCGTTGGCGGCGCAGCAGATCAGGTGCACGGGCGCGGTGTCGGCCAGCTCGGGGAGCGGGATGTCGTCGTTCGGCTGCTCCTCGCTCATCCTCCACCCCTCCGGAACCGACGCGCCCGGATAGGCTCGGGCGATCCGCCCGCGGTAGAAGGCGTGCAGCCCCACCTCGTTGGGGTTCAGGAAGATGAGCACCGCGAACACCACCGCCCAGCCTCCCGCGAATGCCATCCGGACCGCGTTATCCCAGCGCTGGTCTGCGGTCAACAGCAGTGCCACGGTGTACGCCGCCATCGTGATGACGACGGCATACGCGACAAGCTGGGGGAGGAGCGGCTTGATCGCCGCCATGAGCTTTCCGCCGGACGGCTTGTTCGGCTGTTGTCCCAGCCGCTTCTGGAGCCAGGTGAAAAGCGCCATGCCGAACGTGTACACCGCGGCCAGCCCGGTCGCCTGGACCTGCGTCTGCCTGGTCGTCAACGCTGAGAACCAGGCGTAGACGAAGACCCCGACCGCCCAGACGAGCGCGAACATCACCCACACCACAACCATCAGCAGCACCCGTGCATGAGCCCGGTCGAAGGAGCCACGGATCATCCGCTGGGGAGGCGTGTTCGCGCGCGTGGACGTGAGCCAGCGCAGGAGGGTGAACGAGAGCAGCGCGAGCAGCCACGCGGCGGCCGGCATCAGCAGGTAGGTCCACGCGCTCAGCGGCTGGCCGCCGCCGATCACCGGGAGGCGCTGGCCCGCCGCGTAGGCGGTCTCGTAGGCCGGCCAGCTGGATGCGAGCCACTGCCAGGCGAGCACCGTGGCGGCAACGGCCCACAGCGTAGCGACGGCGTACGCATACTGGCTCACCTTCTGCTTTCCGGTCCACTCGCCGCGCCTGCGCCAGAGCACCTCGCCTCCCACGGTCACCGCCAGGGTGATGAGCCCCATGATGGCCGCCGGCACGTCGAGCCTCGGAAAGCGGGCAATGGAGAACCCGCCCGCGAAGAGACCGTACGCGACGCCACACCACACCAGCAGCGCCAGCAGCAGCACCGAAAGCGCGGCGAGGAGCGACGGGAGCATCGAGCTGAGGGCCGTCACCAGCATCCGGCCGGTGTCCCAGCTGGTGACGCCGATGCGGGGCGCCAGAAAGTTGCTGAACTCCCGGAGGTGCCGGATCTCGCGCGGCTCCGGGAAGTCGGGAGTCGCGGGTTCGTCGGGAAAGATCTTGCCGGTGCGTGCGTCGGGAGGGACGTCGCCCGCTTTCCGGGCCGGTGAGCGCCATGCGCTCCAGAAGCTTCCGAAGTACCCGCCCCCGGACACGGTGGAGAGG
>JAUJMI010000013.1 GCA_030446945.1 Longimicrobium sp.
CCTCGCCGCCGAGCGTGGCGGGGAGCGGGACCTTGTAGAGGCCCGTGCGCTGGTAAACCTCGATGAAGTTGACCCCCGCCGCATCGATCCGCACCAGCGCCTCACCCGGACCCGGCCGGGGAACCGGCACGCGCTCTGTACGAAAAGCCTCCGGACCGCCGGTCTCGTGCAGCCGCACGGCTATCATCGTGGCTCTGTCAGTCATTCGTGTCCGTCTCGTGTCTCGGGAAGCGGGCGGGGAACAGGCCCCGGTGTCTCGCGCCAAGCGTGCCAGCGATTCAGCGCTTCCCGTTCCCGGAGACCACGCACGAATCGGCACCGCCTCCCCCGCTGCACCAGGTTCGCAGCGAGCGCGTCCCCAGCGTCACACGTCAGCGCGGACGCGCAGCCGGAGCGCGGTGCCCCAGGGGTCCCTGGTCGTGATCCCGCCCTCCGACGCCGCCTCCGCCGGGTAGCGCGCGTCGGCCAGGCTGCGCGCGACCTCCTGCACGCTCGCCCCATCCGGCAGCTCGATGGTCCACTCCAGCAGCCGCGCATCGCCCTCCCCAGAGGGCCGCGCGCCGGCACCGGCCCAGGTGTTGGTGCCGAGGTGGTGATGGTAGCCCCCGGCGCCCATGAAGAGCGCGCCCGGATAGCTCCAGGTGATGCGGTCGAAGCCGATCGCCTCTGAGAAGAAAGCCGCAGCCTGCTCCAGGTCGCCGACGTGGAGGTGGACGTGCCCGATAATCGTCCCGGCAGGCATCCCGGTCCACGGCGTGTCGCCCGCGGCCTGGAGAAGACCCTGCACGTCCACCGGATCGGTCGACATCATCAGCTCGCGCCCGTTCCGGCGCCACGTCTCGCGCGGGCGGTCGGCGTACACCTCGATCCCGAGCCCGTCCGGATCGTTGATGTAGAATGCCTCGCTCACCAGGTGATCCCCCGCGCCCGCGCGAACGCCGGCCTCGGCCATGTGCCGCACCAGCCGCCCGAGCGCTGCGCGGCCGGGGAGGAGGAGGGCGTAGTGGTATAGCCCCAGCCGCCCCCGGCGGCCGGCCGCACGCGCGCCCGGCCGCTCGTTCAACTCCACCAGCACCCGGTCATCGCCCTGGGCCCCAAGTGCTGCGCGGGCGCCGTCACGCTCGAGCACCCGAAGCCCGAGGACGCTCTCGTAAAAGGCCAGCGACCGTTCCAGCTCGGCGATCTGCAGGCGGACGGGGCCCAGCGCGGTGGAGTCCGGAAGCCTGCGGCCGCGCGGCGGCACGCCGTAGCTGCCCGGCATCGCCAGCTGCGCGCCGGTGGCCGCGCCGACGATGTCGCGCGTGGTTGCTCCCATGATTCCTCCTCGCCGTGTCCGATTCTCCGTTGCGGAGATATCCGCAGCTGCGGTACACTTCGGCACCCCCTGTGCCGGTGCAGTTCGGCAGGTGGATCGACCGCGGTATCCCGCCCCACGCTGGAGGAGCGCGCATGCTGGGACGAGTGGTGATGGGAGCCCTCCTCGTGGGCGCAGCCGCGTGCGAGCCCGGCGCCGCCCCGAAAGCGCACGAGGCGGTGGCGACACCCGGCGACTCGACGGTGGTGCCGCGCGCCGGCGAGGCCTCCGGCAAGCGGCTGTACTACGTGCCGGTGTACTCGCACATCTACTTCCGCGACACGGTATCGGCCGTGAACCTGGCGGTCACCCTCAGCATCCGGAACACCGATCCGCAGCACGGGCTGACGCTGAGCCGGGTGGACTACTACGACACGCGCGGACGCCCGCTCCGCGCCTACCTCGCCTCTCCCCGCCGGCTCGCGCCGCTGGAAACCGCCGAATACCTCGTGCACCGCGACGACACCACCGGCGGCTCGGGCGCCAACTTCCTCGTGGAGCTCGCCGCCGACTCGACCGTCACCGAACCCGTGGTGGAGGCGGTGATGATCGGGTTCAGCGGCAACCTTGCAACCTCGTTCGTGACCCACGCCCGGCTGCTGCAACGACCGTAGTCGCGCAGTTCAGGCCCCGGAAAGCCCTTCCCACAGCCCCGGAGGGTACGCCGTCCCGAGCGCGCTCTCGTACAAGTCGTCGCGCGGCGCCCCAGATGCGGCGGCCGTGAGTCGGAGCGCGTGCGGCGGGCGAAGCCCACCCCATGCAGCGCGAATCACCTCCCGCACGCTCAGGGTAGCGGTTCTCCGCGCCTCCGCGTCTCCGCGTGAGCCATGCAGTTGCCGTGCGTAACGAAAACGGGGGGAGAGGCGCGATGGCCTCTCCCCCCGATCTCCCTACCTGGACCGCGTCGAGCTTACTCGGCCGAGCGCGGCGGCGCGCAGGCGCAGGCGCCGCACGAGCAGAGCACGCCGCCGCAGGCCGCGCAGCGCAGCCCCAGGAAGTCGTCCAGCGGCGTGGTGCAGCGCGAGCACGCGGAGCGGGCGCGCTTGCGCGAGCCGCCGGTCACCTTGGTCGCGCTGTCCTGCACCCCCTTGTACTCCACCCCGTTCCCTTCCAGGAAGCGGCGGTGGTTTTCCAGGGTGTGCTCGCGGCGGCGGGCGCCACTCGCCTCTTGAGCGCGCTCCTTCTCCTTCTCCAGCTCAGCCTTGAGCGTGGGCCAGTCGCGGTAGCGGGCCTCCGCCTGCGCGCGCAGCTCGGGATCGACGATCTCCACGACCTGCGACTCCACGACGCGCTGCGGAAAGGCGCGCGTGCGGAACTGCGTGAGGCTGAAGAGCGCCACGTTGGGCGAGCCGGGAGCGGACTGGCTGGGGTCGAAGACGAGCGTGTCGCCGTCGACGGCATGGCGTCCGATCCGGAGCTGGCCGTCGTTGGACTCGTTCTGAAGATGCATTCGGGCCGACCTCGTGGTGATTGGGTACCGAGCGCCCCCGTGACCCGGGTGGAAACCGGGGGCCTTCTGGAGAGTTGCGGGGCGCCGCTAGTGGACGACGTCGGCCACGAAGAGCTTGCGGCCGTCCAGCCCGTAGCGGATGGCGCGCCCGCCGGGAAGGAAGTGGGTGTGCTCGAGCTCCATGGCGCGGCGCCCCTCGATGCGGACGAAGTGGCTGGTCGCCACCACCATCACGATCTCCACCGCGGACGCCGTTCCCAGCGTGCGGCGCAGGGCGCGCTCCTGCTCTTCCGTCAACGGCCTCGGGCCTTCGTTCATCGTCTTCCCTCGCCTGGGGTGGGTCCCGCCGGAGCCTTGCCGGGCTCCGCCCAACGAAAAGAGCCGCCCCGAAGCCTCGGGGCGGCTCTCCCCCGGGTGCTCACCCCCGGGGCTTTCCGTTCGGCTCAGCCGACGCGGGAAACGTTCTCGGCGGCCGGGCCCTTCTGGCCCTGCACCACGTCGAACTCCACCTGGTCACCCTCGGAGAGCGACTTGGAGCCGCTGCCCTGGATGGCGCTGTGGTGGACGAAGCAATCCTTTGCGCCGTCCTGCGGGGTGATGAAGCCGAACCCCTTCTCGTCGTTGAACCACTTCACGGTGCCTGTGGTACGCATTGCCGTACTCCTGATTGGTATTGTACTGACTGCCAGAAGTGCGGTATCTCCGTACTCACCGACTGCCCGTATCGTCCGCGGAATCGTGGCGCTCCGCGGTGCGCGGCGTCAAAACACAGAAACGGACCCGGACGGCTCGCGTCCAGGTCCGATGACTGAACTTTTTTCGCTTCCGGAATGTAGCGGAAAAACGGGGCGCGGTCAAGGCGGGGGGAGGCGAGGTCGCGTTGCATCACCTCGATCCACTCCAGGATCCGCTCCGGCTACGTGTCGGAACGCTCGAGCTGGCGCACGCGGAGCATCAGCTTCGGGACCCTGATCCACCCGTTGGCGGGAAGCGTCCGCACGGAAGCCCGGTCCTTGTCGCGGAACGCGGCCAGCTTGCTGGCCGCGAGGTCGTGCGCCTCCAGGCAGCGCCCTTCGTTGCCGCGCGTGCCCTCGTTGCCGCGCGTGCCCTCGGTGCGAAGCACGACCACGCGCATCCCATCGGCAGGGAGGCCGCGTCGATGGTGAGGCCGTGGACGTAGAAGCCATGAAGCCGGTGGAAGACCGAGTCCTGACCGAGCGCGCCGTCAATCCGATCGGCCACGTCCGGCTCGTCAGAGCCGGGCGCGATGTCCGCCTCCATCGACTGCCTCAACTCGTCCGAGACGTTCGGATGCTGGCGCGGGATGGACTGCGATCCGAAGACGATCACCACTTTTTCACCCGCGACGTCACACGCCACGCGGATCGCGTGCTCGAGCTGCTCGCGGGTCACCGCGAGATCGCCGGCGTGAGAGGCCGGCCCCTCGGAACGCGCAGTAGATCCTTCACTCCGCGCCATGAGTACGGAGGACGGGCAAGTGCGGAGCGGCGCGTCGCTAAGGATGACAAAACGCGGGGCCGGTTGTCCGCGGTCCTGTCGCCTGTCTCCTCTGGTTGTCTGCTGTTCCTTATCGCCAGTCCCCTCCCCCCAAACCCCGTTCCCGGCTGGCGCTCCCCTGTCCACCGTCCCCTCCACACTCACGCACTCCCGAACCCCACCTGGAGCGTCCGCGTGCGCATCTGCTCCAGGATGCGCTCCGCGAATTCCTTGCGGTCCACGATCTCCTGCTTGCGGCCGGCGCCGCGCACGCGCACGGCGGCGGTGCCCTCGGTGGCTTCGCGACCCCCGATGACGGCCATGTAGGGCACCTTTTGCGTCTCCGCCTCGCGGATGCGGTAGTTGAGGGTCTCGCCGCGGTCGTCCGCTTCGGCGCGGATGCCGAGGGCCTTGAGCTCGGCGGCGTAGCGGCGCGCGACTTCGGCCTGGTCGTCGCTGATGGGGATCACCACCACCTGCACCGGGGCCAGCCACACCGGGAAGGCACCCGCGAAGTGCTCGATCAGGTTCCCCGTGAAGCGCTCCAGCGTCCCAAAGATGGCGCGGTGCACCATCACCGGGCGGTGCGGCTTGTTGTCCTGCCCCGTGTACTCCAGCTCGAAACGCTCGGGGAGGTTGAAGTCCAGCTGGATCGTCGGGCCCTGCCAGAGCCGCCCGATCGCATCCTTGAACTTGATGTCGATCTTGGGCCCGTAAAAGGCGCCGCCACCCTCGTCCACGTCGAAGGGGATCTCCTTCCGCTCCAGCGCGCGCTGCAGCATCGATTCGGCCTGGTCCCACACCTCGTCGCTCCCCAGCCGGTCCTCCGGGCGCGTGCTGACCTCGAAGCTCAACTCGAAGCCGAACGTCTCGCGAACCAGGCGGTCCACCTGGTCGAGGCAGAGGAAGATCTCGTCCTCGATCTGCTCCATCGTGCAGAAGATGTGGGCGTCGTCCATCGAGAGCCCGCGGACGCGCAGCAGGCCGTGCAGCGTGCCGGAGCGTTCGTTCCGGTACACGTTGGCGACTTCCGAGTACCGGATGGGGAGGTCGCGGTAGCTGCGCGGCTGGCTCTTGAAGATCAGCGCGTGCATCGGGCAGTTCATCGGCTTCACCCGGTACTTCACCTCCTCGCCCTCGCCCGCGCCCGCTTCCATGGCCGGGAACTGGTTCTCGGCGTAGAGCGGCAGGTGTCCGGAGACCCTGAACAGCTCCTCGCGGGTGATGTTGGGCGTGGAGACGAGGGAGTAGCCGTTGGCGACGTTGTCGTCTTCCACGGCGCGCGACAGGAGCCACTTCACCAGCGCGCCCTTGGGGTGCCAGAAGACGAGCCCCGGCCCCACCATCTCCTGGATGGAGAAGAGGTCGAGCTGCTTCCCCAGGATGCGGTGGTCGCGCTTGCGGGCTTCCTCCAGCCGATGGAGGTGCTGCTCCAGCGCGTCCCTGGTGAACCACGCCGTGCCGTAGATGCGCTGCAGCGTCTGCCGGTTCTCGTCGCCCCGCCAGTAGGCGGCGGCGGCGTTGAGGAGCTTGAAGTGCTTGAGGGCGCCCGTGGTGGGGACGTGCGGGCCGCGGCACAGGTCCAGGAAGGCGCCGTTGCGGTAGACGGTGATCGTCTCCCCCTCGGGCAGCTCCTCCAGCCGTTCCAGCTTGAGCGGATCGCCGGCGAACAGCTCCCGCGCCTCCTCGCGGCTCACCACGCGCCGCTCAAAGGGGTCGCTCTCCTTCGAAACCGCCGCCATCTCCTTCTCGATCTGCTCCAGGTCTTCGGGGGTGAAGGGGCGGCTCACCTCGAAGTCGTAGTAGAAGCCGTCCTGGATCGCCGGCCCGAAGCCGATCTTCGCCTCCGGGCGCACGCGGCGCACGGCGGTGGCCATGATGTGCGCCGCCGAGTGGCGCAGGACGTCCAGCGCCTCCGGGTTCCTGTCGGTGAGGATCTCCACCCTGGCGTCGCCCTCCAGCGGGCGCGCGAGGTCCACCACCTGGCCGTCGACCTTTGCGGCGAGAGCGGCCTTGGCGAGCCCGGGGCCGATCTGCTCCGCCAGGTCACGGACCGAGTTGCCCTTCAGCAGCTCGCGGACCGAGCCGTCCGGGAGCGTGACCCGCACCCGCTCGGCAGACTCTGCAACGCTCATGTTCCTGTCTCCAGACTGCAGTACGAGACACTGCGAAGTGGCCGCGCCACGATTCTGCCCGTAAATCGCCCTAAATCTAGTCTGGCGCGGCGATTCGTGGCAACCGCGCGGGCGGCGGCTGATACCGTGGCAGCCACCAGAGTGTTGACAGGGGAGTCCGGGGGACGTATTCTGCCGCCCTTCCCAAGCCCAGCCTACCGCTGACCGGGGTCCCTCCCCCACGCGCCGAGGCAGTTCCGGCGCGCGAACCGAAATCCGCAGAGCTCGATGAAAGCACAGCCCCGCCGCGCCTTCGCGCGCCTTCCGTTCCTCCTCGCGTTCTCCGCCCTGCTCGCGGTGCCGGCCCCCGCCGCCGCCCAGACCTACATCAAGCGCTTCCTGGGGATCGAAGCCACTCCCCCCGCCGCCTCGCCGTCCGAGGAGTCGGTGGTGACGCGCGCGCGCAGCTACATGGGGCTGCGCTACCGCTGGGGCGGGGAAAGGCCCGAGACGGGGTTCGACTGCAGCGGGTTCGTGCGGCACATCATGCGGATGGCGGGCGTGCAGCTCCCGCGCACTTCTGCGCAGCAGGCGCGGATGGGGCAGGAGGTGCCGCGCGACGTGTCCCAGCTGCGCGTGGGCGACCTGATCACCTTCGGACGCGGCGGCCGCATCTCGCACATCGGCATCTATGTGGGGAACGGGCGCTACATCCACGCCAGCAGCTACGCGGGGCGCGTTACCGAGAGCCCGCTTCCGAGCCGCTCCTGGTGGCAGGGCGCCCGCCGCGTCCTCGTCGCCTCGGCTCAGGCGGACTCGGCGAGGTTGCCCGGGAGCTGAGGGCAGGCCCCCGCCCCGCTCGTCACCTCGCTGCCCCTCCCCCAATAACTACCTGGGGGAGGGGCGGTCTGCATGCGGGGGTGCGGGGCGGCACGGTTCCGGGCGGGGGAAGGCACGGGCAGCCACGCGGGGCTGCCCCTACGGGATTCGGGAGGAGGGGCGGGGGTCGACGTGCGGGGGAGGGCGGGGAGACACGCAGGTCTGCCCCCACGGGACCAGCGTGTCTGGGCGGCTGCGGGGCGGGGGTGGGCACGGGCGCGATGAATCGCGACCGTACGATGATGATCAGCGCGACGGGCGGAGTTCTCCCTCTCCCAAGGCTGTTTGTGGGAGAGGGGGGCAGCTGTAAGCTGCCGGGTGAGGCCCCCCGGGTGTCCACCCTCAGAACACCCAGGTGATGACGGCGAGGGTGGCACCCAGGACGAGGGTGGCGGCCTGGAGGGCGAGGCCGGCGGTGCGGGCGTGCGCATCCAGCTTGCGGGCGGCGGCTTCCTCTTCCTGCGCACGGATCAGCTGCTGGTGCTGGCAGAAGGTCAGCATGCGGAAGTCGGCCTCGCTGAGCTGCGCCGCCCCGGATGCGGCGGCGCGCTGGGCCAGCGTGTCGCACTCCGCGGGGATGGCGACGGCGCGGGGCTCGTATGACGGCACCGTCACCGAGGGCGCGTAGCAGGCGCCGAGCACCAGGAGCGCGGCGGGGATGGCGAGGGTGCGGTACAGGCGCATCGGCGGGGTCTCCCAGGGGCGGCGGAGGGGCGTTGGACCCGGCGAAGGTACGCCGCGGCGCACGCAGGTGGCAAGGTGCTCAGCGCGCGGCGGGAAGCGTCACCGGGAGGCGCCCGCGGAAAGCCCCCGCTCCCGTCAGCGCGCGCGCGGCGGCGCTCTCGCTGACGCCGGTGGGGCCCCACGCCAGCACGTACGTGCCCACCGCCGGGAAGGCGCTGCGCAGGTACGGGCTCCCCAGCGACACCACGACGGTCGGGATCCCGGAGGACGCGGCGGACTGCACAAAGGACGCGAATCCGCCGCCGACCCCCAGCGCCGCGTACTGGAGCGGCGCCACCTCCGCGCTCACCAGCAGGAGGTCGGCGGCGCGGGCGCGCTCCCGGAGCCGCGCAAAGGTCGCCGCCGGGGTGCCGGGGCTGACGCGGACGTGCTCCGCCGCCACGCCGCCCTCCACCAGGCCGCTGTGCAGGGTGGCGCCGCCGGGGCCTCGCCCGCTGCGGGTGTAGGTCACGTGCAGTACGCGCATCCCGCGCCGCAGGGGGAGGAGGCGCCGCTCGTCGCGCTCCAGCACGATCGAGCGCTCCGCCACCTGCCGAGCGACGTCGCGGTGCGCGGCCGTCCCCACACGGGCGGCGACCTGGCCGGCATCCACCCGCGCGCCGCGCTGGAGCCCGGCGACGGCCTTGGCGGCGAGGACGCGCCGCGCCGCGTCGTCGATGCGCGCGCGGGGGATGCGCCCCGATTCCACGGCGCGGACGATGGCGGCGATCACCTCCTCCGGGCCGGGCGGCTGGAGGAGGACGTCGGCGCCGGCGAGGAGCGAAAGGATGCTGGCCTCGGCGGGGGTGTGGTCGCGGGTGACGGCGCCCATGTTGAGCGCGTCGGTCACCACCAGCCCACGGAAGCCGAGGTCGCGGCGCAGCACGCCGGCCGTCATGCGCGGGGAGAGCGATGCGGGCGCGGCCTGCGGCCCCTCCAGCCCCACCGCCGCGATGTGCCCCACCAGCACCCCCGCCATCCCGTCGTGCACCGCGCGCCGGAAGGGGAGCATCTCCACGTCGAAGAGCCGCGCCGAGTCCGCGGGGACGATCACGCGGCCCACGTGGCTGTCCGTGCGCGTGCCGCCGTGCCCCGGGAAGTGCTTGCCGACGGCGAGCAGACCGCCCTCCTGCGCACCCTGGGCCCACGCGCTCCCCAGCCGCGCCACGAGCGCCGGGTCCTCGCCAAAGGAGCGGACGTTGATGATGGGGTTCGCCGGGTCCGACTGCACGTCGAGGATGGGGCCGAGCGTGGCGTGGATCCCCACGGCGCGCGCCTCGGCGGCGGTCGCGCGACCGGCCGCGCGGGCGAGACCCTCGTCGTTCGCGGCGCCGAAGGCCATCGCCGGGGGCATGTGGGTGCCGCCCGGCCGGAGGCGCATCCCGGGGCCCGTCTCCAGGTCGGAGATGACGAGGAGCGGCACCCGCGCGCGCCCCTGCGCCGCGTTCAGCTTGGCGGCGATGGCGGCGGGCGTGCCGGTGGAGATGATGACGCCGCCTACCCGCTCCACCCCCGCCCACCGCGCCAGCCGGTCGGCCTCCGCGGGCGCCTCGCCGACCGACTTGCCGGAGATCCAGGGGAAGACGAGCTGCGCCACCCGCTCGCGCAACCCCATCTCGGCGAGCCGCGCATCCACCCACGCGCGCCCCTCCGCGTCCAGCGGCAGCGGCGGGACGGCGGGTTTGGCGGGCGCCTCCGCGCGCGTGTCGCGGCCCGCCGAACCGGCGCGTTCCCCCTGGCGCTCGGCCTGGCCGCACCCCTGCGACGCGACGAGGAGGGCGGCGAGGAGCGCGCCTCCAGATTCTCGGATCAACGGCATCTACACCCTTCGCTGCGGTGATTCGCGGTGGAGCGCGGCGTCCGATGCAAGCGCCGCGCTCACTCCGCGTCGACGCCAGGCGCGGCGGTGGTTCCGCGCGTTCCAGGGCGTCCTCGCGGGCGCGGACCGGGCACGCACGGGGCACGGAAGGTGCGGCGGCGTTTTTTCCGCCCACCACCCCCCTGGAGGACCGCTATGGACCGTTACAGGATGGACACGGACGTGCCCCTGATTCGCGAGCGAGGCTTCCACCCCGAGCAGCTCACGGAGCACGAGCGCAGGGAATTCGCCGAGCGGCTGCGGGAAGACGACGAGCTGCGCGCGTCCGCCTACGGACGCGGCGACTACGAACGGAGCGAGTACGGACGCGCCGAGTTGGAGCCGAGAGGACCCAGGTAGGGCAGGGCAGGGCTGGGGCGAGTGAACTCGCCGCAACAACAGCACAAAGTCCGCGTGCGGACTCGGGGATGAGATTCCCCCGTGTGCGGGATGGCGGCGTGGCCAGGAGCCCCGTCCCAGGAGCGCATCAATTCGCCGCTGGAACCACACGAAGTCCGCCCCCGCGGACTGGCTGCGGTCGACGAGACAGCGGTCTTCCCGTGGTTCCAGCCGGGGGCTTCAGCGCCCGGTGTCGTGTGCGCCGGCGTTCAACCCCGCGCCCGCTCTAGTCAGCGGCTCTCGTAGACTTTGGTGTTGCCGCTGCGGTCGAAAGAGATCACGTCGTAGCGGTCCTTGTAGGGGCCTTCCATGCCGGGCGTGCCCATCGGCATGCCGGGGACGGCGACACCCGCGATCTGGGGCTTCTCGCGCAGGACGCGCTGGATGACCTCGGCGGGGACGTGGCCCTCGAAGACGTAGCCGCCGATCTTCGCGGTGTGGCACGATGCGAGGCCGGCGGGGACCCCCCACTCGGCCTTGATCGGCTCCACCTGCTCCATGTCGTGCACCTCCACGGTGTAGCCGCTCGTCTTCAGGTGGTCCACCCACTTCGCGCAGCACCCGCACGTCGGCGTCTTGTAGACGACGGCGAGGAGGGCGGATGCCGCGGCGGAGGCGCCCGGCGCGCGGGCCGTCCCCTCGGCGTGCGTGCCCGAGGCGTGCACCACGGCGGCGGACTGCTGCGCGGGCGCGGCATCCGCGCTGCGAACCTCGCCGGAGGGGCGGGCGCAGGCGGCGGTCAGGGCGAGGATCAGGGTCGCGCGGAAGGCGTGGTTCATCGGTGGCTCGCGAATCAGGGTTGCCGGGCGGCCGGCGGACGATCGTTCCGGCGCCCCTGTACACGCGAAGGGGGGCAAGTGGTCCCCAGGCGCGTTCGAAAGGTGCCTGACTGCGCCGCTCCACCTGGCACCTGGCACTTAGCACCCGCCGCGCCTGGATTCAGGGCCCGCCCATCCCCGCGGTGCGGGCCTTCGCGCTTGACACGCCCCGTGGCGCGGCGGATCATTCGCTGCCGGTCCGTGCCGCCTCCATCCCTCGCGCCCCGCCGAATGGCCCGCCAGAAACGCTTCACCACCGGGACCATCCCGGACACGCGGCAGCTGCTGTCGTGGGTGTACGTCGCGCGGATGACGCTGGCGGCGGCCATCTTCGTGGCGGCCGCGTGGGCGTGGCGCGACGCTCCGCCGGGAACGACGCTCACGGCCACGCTCCTCTTCGTGGCCGCGCTGCTCGTGACCTTCCCGTCGTTCTGGCACACGCACCTGGCCGGCCGCACGCCGGGGCGCGCGTACCTGTACGGTCAGGTGGTGTTCGACGTATGCATGGTGGCCGTGGTCGTGCACCTGACCGGCGGCAAGGACAGCAGCTTCGCCCCGCTCTACGTGCTGGCGATCTTCGCCGGGGCCGTCCTCCTCCCCATCGTGGGGGGGATGTTGATCGCGGTGCTGGCGTGCGTGCTGTACTTTGCGGACGTGGTGTGGAGCGCGCACGAGCTGGACGCGGCGGTCTTCCTCCAGATCGTGATCTTTGGAGCGGTGGCGCTGGTCACCGGCTACCTGGGCGACCGGCTGCGGCGCACCGGCGTCGCGCTGGGCGAGGTGGAAACGGAGCTGCGCCTGCTGCGGCTGGACACGGCCGACATCCTGGCCAGCATCCTCACCGGGATCCTGACCGTCAACGGATACGGGCGGCTGGTGTACATGAACCCCACCGCCGCGGAGCTCCTCGACCTCGATCCGCGTGAGCTGCAGGGGCAGCCGGTGATCGCGGTGCTGGACGAAGCCGCGCCCGGGCTCGGCACGATCATCGAGAACTCCATCCGCGAGCACGCGGGGGTGCGCCGATCGCAGACGGGGGAGGGGAGGGACGGGATGGTGCTGGGGGTGAGCACCACCGTGGTGGAGCGCCCCGAGCCCGAGCCTCCCTCGGTGACGGCCATCTTCCAGGACATCACGGGGAGCCGGCGGATGGAGGCGCTCCGCCGCCGCGCCGAACGGCTGGAGGCGGTGGCGGAGCTGAGCGCGTCGCTGGCGCACGAGATCAAGAACCCGCTCGCTTCCATCCGCAGCGCCACCGAGCAGCTCGCCGGCGACGGGATCGACCCCGAGGATCGCCGCGTGCTGAGCGGACTGGTGACCCGCGAGTCGGACCGGCTGAGCCGCCTGCTGACGGAGTTCATCGACTTCGCGCGCGTGAAGCTGCGCGCCTCGGCGCCGGTGCGCGCGGGGACGATCGTGAGCCACGCGGTGGAGCTGGTGCGCGCCCACCCGGACGCATCGGGGCGCGAGATCCGCCTGGAGTGCACCGCCGAGGCCGCCCCCGCCGAGGTGCTGGGCGACGAAGACCTCCTCCACCGCGCCTTCCTCAACCTGGTGCTCAACGCCGCGCAGTGGGCCGGCCCGGGCGGCAAGGTGGAGGTGGAGGCCGACGTGATCCAGTCCGACCTCCTCTCCGCCGCCATGAGCAGCACCCGTGCCCTGCGTGTGCGCGTGACCGACACGGGCCCCGGCGTCCCGCCGGACGAGGCGGAGCACGTCTTCGACCCCTTTTTCACCCTGCGCCCCGGCGGCACGGGGCTGGGCCTCGCCCTGGTGCAGCGCGCCGCCGAGGCCCACGGCGGCGCCGTCTTCGTGGACGAGCCGAGGGGCGACGGCTGGGGCGCGACGTTCACGCTCTATCTTCCGGCGCTGGACGGCGAGGGAAGTGCGTGAGTGCGTCAGTGCGCTATGACCCAACGCACTAACACACTCACGCACCTTTTGTTCAGCACTCAGCACTCAGGACTCCCCGCCCATGTCCGACGCCACGAAAATCCTCGTCATCGACGACGAAACCGCCATCCTCGACACCCTCCGCATCCTCCTGCGCCGCGAAGGCTTCCAGGTGGAGACCGCGGTGGGGGGGCAGCAGGGGGTGGTGAGGATGGAGGAGCTGCGCCCGGACGTGGTGCTCAGCGACGTGCGCATGCCCAACGTGGGCGGGCTGGAGGTGCTGCTGGCCGCGAAGGAGCTGGACCCATCGCTTCCGGTGATCCTGATGACGGCGCAGGCGTCCCTCCAGACGGCGATCCGGGCGGTCAACGAGGGGGCGTTCTACTACATCCAGAAGCCGTTCGCCAACGACGAGATGGTCGCCATCTGCCGGCGCGCGGCGGAGAGCCGGCAGCTGAAGCGGGAGAACCAGGCGCTCAAGACCGAGATCCGCCGCCGCGATCGGGGCGACTCCGCGCGCCCCATCGGCCGCAGCAAGCGCTTCCTGGACGTGCTCAAGACGGCCGAGACCGCCGCCCCCACCGACTCCACCATCCTGGTGACGGGCGAGAGCGGCTCGGGCAAGGAGGTGCTCGCCAAGTACATCCACGAGATCTCGGGGCGTTCGGACGGCCCCTTCGTCTCCATCAACTGCGGCGCGCTCCCCGAGAGCCTGCTCGAGAGCGAGCTCTTCGGCCACACCAAGGGCTCCTTCACCGGCGCGCACCGCGACAAGAACGGTCTGTTCGTCGCGGCCAAGGGCGGGACGTTCTTCATGGACGAGGTGGGCGAGATGTCGCCAGCCACGCAGGTGAAGCTCCTGCGCGTCCTCCAGGAGCGCGAAGTGATCCCCGTCGGCGCCACGGAGGCGGTGCCGGTGGATGTTCGCATCGTGGCCGCGACCAATCGCGACTTGGAGGAGGAGATCCGCCGGGGAGGCTTCCGCAGCGACCTGTACTACCGCCTCAACGTCATCACCGTACACCTCCCCCCGCTGCGCGACCGCGGCGAGGACGTGCCCCTCCTGGCGTCCTTTTTCCTGGAGCGCTTCGCCGGCGGGCGGGGGAAGGAGACGCCGCGGCTTTCGCAGGAGGCGATCGACGCGCTGGCGTCGTACGACTGGCCCGGCAACGTCCGCGAGCTGGAGAACGCCCTGGAGCGCGCCGCCGTCCTCACCGCCGACGGCGAGATCCAGGTATCCGCGCTCCCCACGCGCATCACGGAGCGCGCCCCGCAGCCCCTCGTCTCCGCCGCCCTCCCACCCAACCCCACTCTGGAGATCGTGGAGCGCGCCTACATCCACTGGGTCCTACACTCCGAGAGCGGCAACAAGACCCGCGCCGCCGAGGTGCTGGGGATCGATCCGTCGACGCTGTACCGAAAGCTGCTGCGGTACGGGATGGATGCGGGGTGAATTGCGGGGGAACGGGGGAACGGGGAACGGGGAACGGGGAACGGGGAACGGGGAACGGGGAACGGGGAACGGACGCGCTGGGGGCAGGCGCCGCGGGCCCTCTCCTGACTCGTTCCTCGCTGCTCCTCCCCGAACCGGCGGCAGGGCGTTTGCGGGCATGGGTGCGGGGCTGCGCTGATCGTCGTGGGCGCCTACCGGATTCGGCGCGATGGGCCGGGATCGAGGTGGGGGAGAGTGCGGGCAGACACGCAGGTCTGCCCCTACGAGATCGGTGCGTGGAGCGGGTGTCGAGGCAGGGAGAGGTCGGGCGCGATAAATCGCGCCCCTACCGGGTTCGTGCTGTTCAAGGCAGCGAGGAACGAGCGGGGGTGAGGGCCCCGCCCCGGTACAGAACCTGCCGATCCCCCGCCCACTTCCCGGCGGTACCCTCCCGCGCGCAAGGTGGAGCATGACTGTTCTGGTGGTGGGCGTTGTGCGATCGACAGCCGGCGCGTCGCCGCGAGGGGCGTAACGCGCGTGCGGCTGCTGGTGATCGTTCCCGTAGGTGATGCCGACGAGGGGCTCCTGCAGGCGCTCGCAGATGACCTGGGGCCGCGGCTGGGGATGGAGTGCGCGGTCGGCGCGGGGCTCCCCCTGGATGAGGAGTGGTGGGACGCCGATCGTTGCCGCTATCTCTCCGGGCCCCTCGTCGATGCCCTGCTGGAGCGCGCGGATGGCTCGGGGCACGACCCGCGCGAGTGCTGGTGGCTCGGGGTGGCGGAGGCGGAGCTGTGCGCACCGGAGTACGACGTCGTCTTCGGCGAGGCGACGGTGGACGGGCCCTGCGCGGTGGTGGGGCTCGCGTCTCTGCGCGCGCCCTCCGCGGACGGCGTCCCCACCCTCTGGCCACGCCTGGTCGCCTCCGCCATCCACGAGCTGGGGCACCTGGCGGGGGCCGAGCACTGCCCGAATCCGCGGTGTGTAATGTACCCCTCGCGCGACATCGCGGACACGGACGGGAAGGGCAACTCCTTCTGCGGAAGCTGCTTCCAGTGGAAGGCCGCACGTCAGGCTTGATCCGCGCGCGGCGCGAGTATACTTTGTAAAGAGGCACCCCTCCCCGTATCCCCCCAGTCGTCCCATACCGGCTCATCCATGAACCACGAGTCCCCCCGGTCGCTGCGGCGCGCGTACCTGGATTGGGTCGAAGAGCAGGTCGAGAACTACAAGGACGAGATCCCGCGCTCCGATCTCCTGCGGATCGCGGACGAGGTGGTGCGGGAGCTACGGGTGACGGACTCGGGCCAGTACCAGCTCACCGAGCTGCTCATCTGCCACGCGATGGACAAGCGGATCGCGCGGATGCTCAAGCTCCCGGGCTACCGCGCCTGGAGCGCCCAGCGCCTCGCCGCCCTGAACGCGCCGCTCTTCCCGCCCGACCTGTCGCCCCCCGCGCCGCGCCCCGCCCCGGCGCCGGTCCCAGCGATGAAGGCCCCCCTGGCCTGTGTCGGTTGAACACGTCCGCCGATCGCAAACCGCTACACGAAACGGCGCGAGCACGGTTGCTCGCGCTGTAAATCGTTGTATCCGTTCGGCTTGGGATCGCGCCCGCGCCGGCTACGCGCCGTGCACGGGCATGATGACGCTGCGCCTTCCACAAGCGGCGGTCCTTCTATCCCGAGCTTTTCCGATGCTCGATCCACATAGACCCTGCGCCGACCTCCCGGCGGTAGCGCGGGAGATCGTCGGGATCGTGGTGCAGGGAGTCCCGTCATCGCCCGTGCGCCCCCACCTCGCGTTCATGTGGGGCCCGGAGGCGGCTCCCGTCCCCTCGATCGCGTTCGGCCGCGAGCGCAACCAGGCGGCGTAAAAGCATCACACGGAGGGTACGGACGGAACGGAAAGGCGCAGAGCAAGGTTTCCGTTCTTCTTTCCGTACCCTCTGGGTGTCTGTGCGAGGCTGCTGTTGCCGTTACTCGGGCCGCGTGCCCCCCACCGCCGGGTCGCCTTTGGACTCGCCGCCGCGCTCGTGCACCACCACGTTGTCCGAGTCGGGGCGCTGCTCGCTCGGGGTGTTCACGATCCGCTGCTGGTCGGCGGGCACGCCGGCCACCTTCTGGCCGTAGCCGCCCGGCGTCTTGTCGTCGGCCGAGTCCACCAGCCCGGGGGCCGAGAAGTCGGGGCCGCCGCCGGGGGCGTCCGCGAAGCCGGCCTCGTCGAACGCCTGCTCGCCGAGCGGGTCCGCGTCGTCGATCTCCTCGGGGTCGAAGCCAGGATCGATGTTGCGCTTGGGCATCAAGTTGCTCCTCGTTTGGGTTAGTAGCGCCGCGGCCGGGGGCGCGGCGGAATGCTGAACTCGACGTCGTATCCGTACCGGTCCGCCCAGGCGCGGAGCGCGCGGTCGCCGCCCCGCCCGTACGCCGGGCTGCGGCGCGGGGGGACCTGGTAGCCGCGATCGTAGCGCGGGCCCGGCGCCGGCATCCCCTCCGCCCCGTACGGGAGCATGGGCCAGGCCATCGGCCCCATCATCGGCCCCATCATCGGGTCCCAGCCAAAGGGGACAAAGGGGAAGGGGACCGGCGGCCGGTACTCCGGCCGCGCCGGCGCGCCCCCGTAGCCGCGGTCGTAACGCACCGAGCCGCGATCGTACCCCCGCGGTCCGCCGCCGGCGCCGCGGTAGTGCCCACCACGGAAGCCGCGGTCGTAGCCGTATCCCCGGTCGTAGCCGTGCCTGTATGGCATCGCCGCCTCCTCGTTGGCCGTTTGGGCTCCTCGAGCGGGGCGCGCTCCGCAAGGTCCGTGCGTGAAGAGCGGAACGCGCATTGCAGAAGGCGGTTACAGGGTCGGGCGCGTGGGCGCGCGGCTGTGGGCCTTTCGCGCGGAGGACGGGTGCTCACGATCGTACTTTGCCTGGCTCTGGCCGTCGTTGCCGCACCGGGACTGGCGGCGCTGTACCTGGCCCGGCTCCCCTTTGCGCCCGAGTGCCCCAGCTGCCGCGCCGTGACCAGCCCGCACCGGGGCCGGAGCGCGGTGGACCGGCTGGTGGCCATGGCGGCGGCCACACCGGTGCGGAAGTGCGCGCGGTGCGGGTGGGCCGGGCGGATGCGCTGGAAGCTGGCCCCCCAGCGCGCGGCCACGCGGCAGCAGTAAGTCCCCTCAATCGACACACCCCCACGGCCTCGGGCGCTCCGGGCCAGGAGCAGCGCATGGAGCAGCGGATCCTGTCGGACCGGGACCTTTGGATGCTGGTCGCGTCGGGGCACCTCAACCTGCGCGGCGCCGTGCTGGACGGGGCGCGTCTGGAGCGCGCCAACCTGGCCGGCGCGAACCTGGAGCGCTCCTCACTGCGCGGGGCGCAGATGGCGGGCGCCAACCTCAAGGGCGCCAACCTGAGCGGCGCCGAGCTGGAGGGCGCCGACCTCAAGGGCGCCGACCTGATCGAAGCCAACCTCACCGAAGCCTACCTCAAGAGCGCCGGGCTCTGGGGCGCGTACCTGGAGCGCGCCACGCTGGAGTGGGCGTACATGGAGGGGGCGTACCTGGAATGGGCGTACCTGAAGCGCGCGCACCTCACCGGGGCGTACCTCAAGGGCGCCATCCTCACCGGCGCGGACATGGAGAAGGCGAACCTCAAGGGCGCCAACCTCACCGGCGCCTATCTGCGCGGGGTGGAGCTGGGCGGGGCGATGCTGGAGTACGCCACGCTTGAGCACGCGGACCTCGGAGGCGCCAAGCTGCACGGGGCCGACCTCAAGGGCGCCAACCTGACGGGCGCCACCCTCGTCTCCGCCGACCTCTCGGGCGCGGACCTTTCCGGCTGCACGCTCAAGGGCGCGGACCTCAGCGGGGCCAACCTGGAGCGGGCCAACCTCGCCGGCGCGGACCTGGAGCGCGCCGAGCTGGGCGACGCGCGCATCACCGCGGAGCAGCTGGAGTCCGCGGTGCGCGAGGTGGAGAGGGAGCAGCGTACCGCCTGAACTGCTGGGCTCACACAGAGGCACAGAGACACAGAGGAAGAACCGCGAAAGAATTTTCGCGTTCCTCTGTGGCTTTCTTTTTTCCTCCTTCCCTCTGTGCGAAACCGCTGTTGCGACGCTTCGCGCGGCGGTCTAAGTTGACCGCCCCAGCACGCGAGCACCGCCGCACGGAGCGATCCGGTTTTATGCGCAACCCCGCCGCACCCGCCCATCCCGCGCACTCTTTCGTGGAACAGCGCCGCAAGCGCATCCTGTGCTCCATCGGCCGTACCCCGCACGACTATCCGGGCGCGGTGACGCTCTCGCCCGAGCGGCTCGACTTCATCCGCCGCGAGGCGGAGGAGCTGTACTGGAACGAGCTTTCGTGGGAGCAGCTCACCGGCGAGGAAGCGGTGGCGGGCGGGCACATGACGGAGATGGTCTTCCCCGGCTTCCTCGCGTTCGTGGACGGGCTGCTGGTGGACCGCGTCCCCGCCGGCGCCCCGAACCCGGCACGCCCGCACCCGGACGCGGTGGAGGAGATCCTGGCCTTCGTCGCCGAGCGCTACGGCGCCGCCACGCGCGAGCTGGAGGCCGGCGCCGACTCGCAAAAGGTGGTCTGGGCGCGGATGATGTCGTCGGAGCTGGTGGACCTGGTGCTGTACCGGCTGTACCGGCTTTCGCCCGCGGAGGTGGAAGCGCTGGAAGAGAGGGAATAGGGAACAGGGAATAGGGAATAGGCACTGCAGCCCGGGCCGCCCATGCTCTACCTAATCCCTGTTCCCTAGACCCTATTCCCTGATGCCATCCCGTCCCGGGTTCCGCTTCCTCGCCGGCGCCCCCCTCCTGATCGCCCACCGCGGCGGCTCCGGCCTCGCGCCCGAGAACACCCTCTTCGCGTTCCGCCGCGCCCTGGAGTGGTGGCGTGCCGACGTGCTGGAGATCGACGTCCAGCCGACGCGCGATGGGGATGCGGTGGTGATCCACGACCCCACGGTGGACCGGACGACGGATAGCAGCGGGCCGGTTTGCGAGCTGACGTCCGGCGAGCTGGCGCGGCTGGATGCCGGGTACCGCTACTCGCCGGACGGGGGCGCCACCTTCCCCCTTCGCGGCGCGGGGGTGCGCATCTCGACGCTGCGCGAGGTGCTGGAGGCGCTGCCGCACGCGCGCGTGAACGTGGAGATCAAGGACGCGCGGGCGCAGGAGCCCGTGTGGGAGACGGTGCGCGCTCTGGGGGCGGAGCAGCGCGTGCTGATCGCGGCAGGGAATCGAAAGAACCGGGCGCGCTTCGCCGCGTATTCCGGCCCCACCAGCGCGTCGTCGCGGGAGATGTACGCCTTCTTCGCCCTCCACAAGCTGCGCCTGGGACGCTTCTACCGCCCCGCCGTCGATGCCTGGCAGATGCCCGACCGGCACGGCGGCCGGCAGGTGCTCGACCCGCGCTGGGTGCGGGAGGCGCACGCGATGAACGTGGGCGTGCACGTCTGGACCATCGACGAGACCGAGGACATGCGCCGCCTCCTCTCCTGGGGGGTCGACGGCCTGGTGAGCGACCGTCCGGACCGCCTGGCGCGCGTCCTCCACGAAGTCGCTGGGCGGCCGCTTCCCCCCGGCCCGCCGGAGGGCGAGGTGGAGCCGTGGCTGGCGCGGTTGTTGCGCGCCTGAGCCGCCCTTCGACACCACCGGACAACGCTCAGACCAGGGGAAGACGATGCCGCCTTACGACCGGGGTTACGGCCAGGGCGCCGGAAACGGCTTCAACCGCAACCCCGGCTCCGGCGGCGGGATGGGATACCGTCCGGCCCCCGGCTCGAGCCGCTACGACGGCAGCTTCGGCGGCCACGTCGGGCACGACCAGGGCAGTGACGAGGGCACCTTTGGACCCGCGCGCTACGGCCTCGGCCCCTACCACCAGCGCCTCCGCAAGCGCCAGCGCCCCGACGAGGAGCTGAAGAGCGACGTGGAGGACGCGCTCTTCTACGACACCTGGGTGGACGCCGAAGCGATCACGGTGGAAGTGAGCGGCGGGGTGGTTACCCTGCGCGGCGAGCTCCCCGACTACGACGAAGTGCGCTACGCCACCGACGACGCCTGGGACGTGGACGGCGTGCGCGGAGTGCGCTCGGAGCTGCGCGTGAACAGCGCCCGCCGCCCCCCGCTGGACCAGGTCGGCGGCCAGCGCGGCACCGCCTGACCCGCCCCGCATCGCCGCCCCGTACAGGGGCGGCGATCACGTTCAGGCTCACGAAACACCCCCTTCGTCCCGCAGTTCTCCCCTCTCCTCCGCGTGCGGGGAACGGAGCTGGGGGGTGGGGCCCTGAGGTTCCGCCCCGTGCCATCCACCGACCTCCCCACCCGCTTCCGCGACCGCCTGCGCGTCCTCGGCCTCGATGCCGCGCACGCACACGTGCTGGTCGCGCTTTCCGGCGGGATGGACTCGGTGGTGCTCCTCCACCTCCTCCGCTTCACCACGGGCGCGCGGGTGACGGCGGCGCACTTCGACCACGCCATGCGCCCCGGCAGCGAAGCCGACGCGCGGTGGGTGCGCGGCCTGTGCACGGCGTGGGGGGTGCCGCTGGCGGACACGCGCGCCGCGGAGCCGCTCCGCACCGAGGACGACGCACGCCGCGCGCGCTACCGCTTCCTCCGCGAGGCGCAGTCCGCCCACCGCGCCACCCACCTGGCCACCGCGCACCACGCGGACGACCAGGCGGCGAGGTTGCTATTTCGTGTGCTCCGGGGGAGGGGCTTCGCCGGGCTCGCGGGGATCCCGGAGCGCGGCGAGGGCGGGTTGATTCGCCCGCTCCTCACCTTCTGGCGCGCGGAGCTGCGGGCGTACGCGCGCGAGAGCGGCCTGCGCTGGCGATGCGACCCCACCAACCGAACCCTGGGGCCGGCGCGCAACCGCATCCGGCACGACCTGCTCCCGCGTATCGAAGAGACGCTGGCGCCCGCCGCGCGGCGCAGCCTGGTGCGCCTGGCCCGGCTCGCGCGCGCCGAGCAGGACGAGTGGGAGGTGCT
>JAUJMI010000014.1 GCA_030446945.1 Longimicrobium sp.
AGCGATCCGTTCGCCGCCACGTACCGTATCGCCCGTTCGGCGGACGTGCTCATCCAGAGCACGCCCCGCGTGGGCCTCGGTGCGGGGCTGCAGACCGGGATCAGCGCCCTGGCCAAGCTGGTGAAGGGGATGGCGCTGGGGCACCTCACCACGCAGTACGAGCGTCTGCCGGCCAACTACTCCGCCGCCGGGGCCACCCCACGTCCGCGGGACGAGGTGCGTGACACCGTGATCGCCATCCTCGAATCGGCGCGCGCGGAGCTGCAGGGCGTCTCCGATGCGGATCTCGCCCAGTTCCGCTCACGGGTTCTGAATCCTACTTCGGGGACGGGGATCGATCTGCGCAACACGATCGATGCGATGCTGGCGCGGTACTACCTGTTCGACGGGCAGTACGCCAATGCCCTCGCGGCGGCGGCGCGGGTGAGTCCCACCTCGCTGTCGCTGCTCCAGTACCCGTCTCCCAGCGCCAACCCCATCTGGAGCTACGGCCTGAGCCTCCGCTACGTCGGGGCGCGGAAGGAGTTCTTCACCGAGGCCCAAGCGGGCGACCAGCGTCCCAACTTCTGGGCGATCCGCAGCAACGCCACCGGGGCGGCGGGGGTTCCGGATTCCGTGTTCGACTTCCGTTCCTACGGCGGCACGCGCAGCGATCCGTACCCGCTCTACCTTCCGGACGAGATGAAGCTCATCCGGGCCGAGGCGCACGCGCGTAGCGGAAACCTGCCGGAGGCGCGGCGGCTGATCAACGAGGTCCGCACCCAGGGGCGGAACGCGACGACGGGCGTGTGCACCATCCCGGCGGGCGCCACGGAGCCGTTGGCCGGTCTTCCGCCGCTGACCGATGCGCAGCTCGCCACGCAGGGGCGGGTGCTGGCGCAGATCCTCAAGGAGCGTCGCTACGAGCTGTTCGGGCAGGGGGTGCGCTGGGAGGACCTGCGCCGCCTGCGGGCATTCACGGCGGAGCGTCCCTCGATCGAGTTCCTGCCGTTCCCGCAGTCGGAGTGCGACCGCAACCCGAACGCCGGCTGCTGACGAGCCGCGGCGGGTGAGGTGAAGTGAGGGGGGGCGCCCAATGTGGGCGCCCCCCTTTGCGTCCGTGGAATCCGCGGCGACAGCCTGCCGTCGCGGGCTGCATGCATCCGTGTCCCATGCCGGTGATCAGAAGGGTGCGTGCAAAGCCCGAAGCGAAAGTCTCACGCAGAGGCGCAGAGACGCAGGAGAGGAGAATCGACAAGAGAAAAGCATCACATCGAGGAACCGAAAGGCCACAGAGAACCCTTTCTGCCTTACTCCTTGTTGCCCTGCGGCTCTGTGCGAGACCCTCTCTTCACTTTCTTTTCTCTCCTGCGTTCTCTGCGTGAGACCAGCCGTCCAGAAGGGATAGGTTTCCTGTAGATGCTGTCAAACGCCTGCGGATGAACCCCCGGCCGGAGATTCGTGAAGGCGGCTGAAGCAGCTTCGGGGCGACACGCGGGTCTGCCCCCGCCAGCGGTGCAGCTGGCAGCGGTCGAGGCTGGGGAGAGGGCGGGCGCGATGGATCACGCCCCTACGATGGATCCGTAGGGGCCTAGACCGGCTGTTTACTGTCGGGGCCGCGAGTGGCGGGTCACCGGGTGCGGAGCGAGAGGCCGACGGTGGTGGGGCCGCCGGGGTGCACGCTGACGCGGGCGGCGGCGGGGGGCTGGAACTCCTGCCACTCCTCTCGGGCCAGCGCCCACCCCAGCGCCCCGCCGATGGCGCCCCCCAGCACCGCCCCGCTCGCCGCGGCGAGGGCGGTGGTGCCGGGGAGCTCCCAGCGGTCGCCCGCCTCGGCGTTGGCGATGATGGGGCCGCCCACCAGCCCCGCCGCGCCCAGGGAGAAGGCGCCCATGCGGGCGCCGCGCCAGGCGGTGTGCTCGCGGCGCACCCCAAGGCTGCGCGCCAGCCCGCGCACGTCGGCGAAGGGGATCGTCCGCTCCACGCCGGTGCCGCGCTGGCGCACGGTCATCCCGTTCCACTCATATGCGGTCAGCACGCCCGTGAACGGACCCTCCCCCTGGTCCGGCGTGACGACGCGCACCGTGTCGCCCACCCCCAGCGTGCGGATGCGGCTCTCCTGCGCTCGGGCCGCGCCCGGAGCGGCGGCCAGGAGGAGGAGGACTGCCAGAAGGCGGTACGATGTTTTGTTGGTCATTGGGAGAGCAGCGGGTTGCGGGGCGTGCAAACCTGAATGGTGGCGCACGAACCGAGCCTCGGCAAGGGCAGCGCTCTCGCCGCCTACCTCCCCGGGCGGTGCCGGACCCCGCTCCCGTAGTGCGGGGGCGCCCAGGGGCGCGCATACCCGCTCCACACCAGCATCACCACCTCGCTGCTGGGTGGCGGGCTGGCCCCGTACTACGGCCACTCGGGGGAGCGCTTTCCCGCGTCGTTCCTGCTGCCGCAGGAATCATCCCGAGGGGGCGCCCACGCACCGCTCCGCGCCTGGCCGCGAGCGCGAGTAGCGCTCGGGCTCACCCAAGTGCATGGGCGAACGCGTTCAGCGGACCTCCCGCCAGCACCGGTCCGAGCAGCGCCAGAAGCGATGTGACCTGAGAGGCGACCGAAGTACCAAGACCGTTGTTGTGCAGCCATTGACCCTGTGCCGCCGGTCCCTCCAGCGGAAGCGCGGACCGTGCCAGTGCCATCCCCCTCTCGCGCAGGATCAGCGCAGCGGGGAGGTATGCCGCCGCCAGGAATAGGGAGAAGAAGGTTCCGGTCGGGACTATCGCCGACGCCGTGACGGCCGCAGCCTGGTTCTCGTTCAGCTTCGTCAGCGACAGTGCCCAATGGTAAAGCGAGTCCACCTCCACGACACCGGCCACGAGCACCGCCGCCCCCGCGAACAGCACGGACTGGAGCCTCCTGCTCTGGACGTTGAGTGAAGCCGCGAGTTGCTGGAGGTCTTCAGCGGCCGAAACACCTGCCCCCGGGGCGCCGCGAGGGATGTCCAACAGGCATGCGCAGGCGCCTGCCACCACGAGAAACGCCGCGGTCAGCGTAACGGCCCAGAGAACCGCCACCGTCTCCATCGCGTTCGGAATTACCTTCTCCAGGATCTGCGACGTCACGTAACGGCTTTTCCCCAAAGGACCGGCACCGGCGAGAGTCAGCGCCGCGAGGATGAGCAATCCGGCTCCGAACTGTGTAAGGGTCCCGGCGACCGACCCGTTCGCGGCGTAGTCGCGGAGCGAGCGAAAGATCGAAACTGTGAGTACGACGGCGGCAGCCGCGGTCACTACCAGGAAGAGGATCGCGGAGCTCCCCCAGAGCAGGCTCGCGAGATCGGCCACACCATGTGTGCGCGGCGTCTTGGGGCTGTCGATCGATGCTGCCCAATCTTTCGAGTAAGGCTTTACCCGTACGTAGACGAACAGCGTGATCCCCAGCAGCGCCCAGATCGCCACCATCGGCGACAGCCACGCGGAGCGTCGGACCCACGCCCGCAGCCCGCTCGTCTGGCGGCGGGCCGCGCTGGGGGTGGAATTCGGACCGGCTTCTAAGCGGGCGGGCGCAGGCGGAGAGAGTCGCGGTTTCTCGTCCATGTGGATCGCAGAGGGTTAAGGGGGGTCCTGCGGATCTGCCGGCTTTCGCGGACGTCGCCGTCGTACGGGGCCGGCTCGTCCGCAGACCGGCCGCGCGGGCAACCGGCCGTGGGGTGACGCAAGTGATTAGAGCGACACGGGGGTGAGAAATCCCCGCGCTCGGCTGTTTCTCCACGCGCGAAATTTCGCCGGTTTGATCGAACGGGACCTGACGCGGGGCTCGCTACCCCGCGCGCAGCACCTCGTCGCCCGCCACCACGAATACGCGGTCGCCGGGGAGCGGGGCCACGGTGGCGGCGCCGGTGAAGGCGCCGAACGCGGGCAGGATGCCCACCGCGGCGCCGAAGTGGAAGCAGGGGAGGCGCTCCTTCGTCCGGGCGGGACCGCGCAGGACGGCGGCGGGGTGCACGTGGCCGGCCAGCACGTACCCGCGCGCGTCGGGCTCCGGGTGGTGCGCGTAGACGAACGGCGCGGTCGCGAGCGGCGGGTCCGCCACGCGGAAGCCGAGGTCCGGCGGGGGATCGCCGGCGCCACGATCGTGGTTGCCGCGCACCAGCTTCAGCCGCAAGGCCGGGTGCCGCGCCCTCCACCCGCGCACCTCCGCCAGCACCGCGGCGGACTTCCCCTGGCGCGCGTGAAAGAGGTCGCCCAGGAAGACGATCTCCTGCGCGGCGGTGCGCTCCAGCGCCGCGTCGAGCCGCGTCAGCCCCTCGGCCGTGGTCCCGCCCGGCACCGCGATGCCGGCGGCGCGAAAGGTGGCCGCCTTCCCCCAGTGCGCATCCGCCACCAGCAGCTCCCCCGTCGCGGGCCGGAAGAGCGCGCGCTCCGGCAGCAGCACGACGCGCTCACCCGCGACCTCCGTCTCTACCACGCTCAGTATGTCTGGGGCTGGAAAGTGATCGGCATCTGCACGCGCACCCGGACTGCACGGTCGTTCACGATGCCCGGGGTGAACCGCATCCGCTTGACCACTCTGACGGCCGCGGTGGAGAACTCCTGGTTGGCGCTCTCCAGCACCTCCACGCTCGCCGGATCCACCGATCCGTCCTCCACGACGACGAAACCCAGCAGCACGGTTCCCCCGACCCCCGCATCCCGCAGGAGCGGAGGATAGGCACGCTCGAGAGACCGCTGGACGACTGCGGCGTTGTTCAGCCGCGGCACCTCGTCGAGACCCTCGATGGCGTAGGTCCCGCCGTCGCCCGCCGGCGGAGGGAAGCGGGTCGGCCTGATGACCTCGTCCGGGAAATCGACCTGACCCGGGCGTCCGCTTACCGCATCCGCGGTCAGGCCGGCGGCGACGGTCAGGAGGAGCATAACGCCGGCGAGCTGGCTCCAGTTGCGCGGGCTGCTCCGCGGCTGCAGCGCCGCCAGCGCGGCCACGAGCGCCAGGATCCCGGCGAAGAGCTGCCCCAGCCCCAGCGGCATCATCGCCAGCAGGAGGAGGGGAAAGACCCAGACCGCCGGATCCGCGACGGAGCTCTGCACCGCCGCCAGCGCGCGTGCGGGGAGCGGCGGCGCGGGGGGAGCCGGCCTGCGCGGACGCGGCGCGGGCGTGGGTGTGGCCGTCGGCATCGGGGCCGGCGCAGGGCGCGGCATGCGCGCACCCACGCGGCTCGCCGCCTCGGCCGTGGCGGGGAAGGGGTCGCGGCCGCGCAGCAGGCGGGCGCGCTCGCACCAGGGGCAGATCCCCAGGTGCGCGCCGAAGCGGTGCTGCGGGTTCAGGTCGCAACGGCGCAGCTCCCCCTCGGCCTCGCGCAGCGCGGCGCGCCAGGTGTCCGCGGCGGGGCGGGCGGCGGGGTCCTGATGCCCGTCCACGAAGCAGCGCACGAACAGCTCGCGGACCGCCGGGTAGAGGACCTCGAAGGGGAGCGCCAGCCGCGGCGGAGTGGCCGTGCGCCCGGGGCGGCTGCTGCCGTAGGGGAACATCCCCGCGCGCAGGCGCTCCTCCAGCGGCTCCGGCTCCGCGCCGCCTTCCATGCGCACGGCGAAGGGGTGCGTCCCCTCCATCAGCAGGAGGAAGAGGAGGACGGCCAGGCCGAAGCGGTCGTGCTCCGGCGTGCGGTCCACCGCGCCGAAGGGGACGCCCTGGAGCTCGGGCGCGGTGAACTCGGGCCGGCCCACGCGCGAGCGGTACACGGCACCGGTAGCGGGGTCGGGGACCTGGAAGCCGTCCGTGTCCACCAGCGTGACGGCGCCGTCGAGGGCCACCAGGATGTTGGACTCGTTGACGTCGCCGACCACGTAGCCGCGCTCGTGCAGCGCGGCGAAGGCGGCGGCGAGGTTGCCCCCCGCGCGGTGCAGCAGCCCGTAGTGGAAGAGCGGCGCCCGGGTGCGGCGCGTCACCGGGTTGTAGAACTCGAAGATGCGCGGCCCCTCGGCGCGCGGCATCAGGAACCCGACGGGCCGGCCCTCCTCGTCCACCACCCCCTCCTGCGGCCATGCGAGCCGCACCGCGCCCTCCGGATCGGGCCCCAGCAGCGGCGGCGCGGCGATCATGCGCGCGATCTTGCGCGCGCGCTCGGGTGTCGGCTGGCGGAAGACCTTGACCACCCGCTCCGCATCGCCCGGCAGGGCAAAGACGCGCGCCTCTCCGCCGGCGCCCAGCTCCAGCAACGGATCCAGCCGCAGCGAGACGCCGCGGGCGCGCAGCAAAGGGAGGTGAGGATCGGTCATACCGGTTCCATGAGATTCGTTTGCGAGCGGCCGAACGGCATTTCACACAGAGGGAACTGCAAGCCACGGAGGAACCTCTTTCGCCGTTCTCTCGGTGCCTCTGTGTCTCTGTGCGAGGCCAGCCGTTCTTCAGGTGGCTCCGATCCGTGCCGCGATCACCAGCGTCAGGTCGTCGTCCGCCCGGGCGCTGACGCGCGGGCCGGCGAGGAAGGCGGCCAGCTCTTCCTCGCCCGCCTTCAGGTCGTCGGTCTCGCCTGCGAAGCGGAAGAGCGGCGCGAAGAAGGGCACGTGCGGCGCGTGGTCCGGGCGGCGGAGCGCCAGGCCCTGCAAGCCGTCGCTGAACGCCGCCAGGTGCAGCGGGGTGCCGCTCCACGAGCTCCGCTGCACCGCGTCCAGCGCACCCGGCGAGGTGAGGAAGACCGTCTCGTTCACGAACTCGCCCGCCATCGGCACCGTGACCGAGTGCATCCCGTCGGCGCCCTCCACCACCAGCGCCCCGTCGCCGACCTGCGCCGCGGACACACCGCCCGCCCCGGCGAGGGCGAGGATCAGGGTGGTCGCCAGCTCGCGCGGAGGGGCGTTGCGGCGCGCCGCCTCCAGCTCGACGGCGGCCAGGGCGGCGGCGAACGCGCGGTCCAGCGCCGGACCCGCGTCGCCCCTCTCGCCCAGCGCGTCGATGGCGGCACGGGCGGCGGCGGCGGCGCCCACGGCGGCGTGCGGGGCCGATCCGGCGCCGTCTGCCACCGCCAGCGCCACCGAGCCGCAGGGTAGAACGCGCCAGGCATGCGCATCCTGGCACGGCGTACCCTCGCGCAGGTGGCGGGTGCCGCGCACCGACGCCCCCAGCACGCGCCAGGTCACAGCTGTGCCCAGCCACTGGGCGGCGGAAGCGCGATCTCGTCGCCGGGGCGCGAGTGGGCGATCCCCTGCATGCTCCGCGACAGCCACACGAACATCTCGCGGAAGTTGAGCCCCTTCAGCCGCAGCGGCGCGCGCACCGAGATCTTGGCCAGCCGGTGCAGGTTGGCGCCTTCCACCCCCACGGCGAAGAAGGCTACGCGCTTGGCCGCCTCCGCCTCGCGCAGCTCCCTGGCGGCTGCGGCCACGGCCTCGGGCGGCTCCCCCTGCGGCTCGCCGTCGGTCACCATGAAGATCCACGGGCGGTAGTAGCCGATGTCGTACGCGCGGTACGCCGCCTTCCGCTCCTCCACCAGCTGCAGCGCGCGGCCGATGGCGGCGGCCATGCGCGTCTGCCCCTCCGCGCGCAGGGCGGGTACCTCCCACTGGTCGGGCGGGGCGAAGTCCTGCACCACGCGCACGGCGTTGTCGAACGTCACCACCGCCACCTCCACCCGCCGCGCCGCCAGCGGATCCACGGCCAGGTCGAAGCGAAAGGTCTCCAGCCCGTCCAGCATCGCCTCCAGCGGCTCCCCGGCCATGGAGCCGGAGGTGTCCAGCAGGAGGACGCACGGGCAGCGCGGCTCAGGGTTCTCGGCGAATTCCACGGCTTCGTCCAGCCGCGTCGGCATCGACATCGTTGGCTCGGTTCGGTTCGGGTTCCTGCGTCCGTACGCCCGTGCGGTCCTTGCAGTTGCGCTCACCTGTCCGGGGCGGACGCTTCCGCCACCCAGGGGGAGATGGCTGGCTCCACCCCCGGGTGGGCGCCGCGCGTGATGGCCCAGCGCTGGAGCCACGAAAGCCCGCGGCGCCCCGTGTAGCGGTCCGGCTGGCGGTAGGCGGGGTCCCGCAGCACGCGATCGAGCGGCGCAAAGGTGTAGCCGCGCCTGCGCATCATCGCCGCCAGCTCGTTCAGGTAATCCGCGTTCAGCGCGTTCGCGTGAAGCAGGAGCACCTGCGCCGGCTCGCGCCCCAGCAGCCGCCGCGACAGGGCCTCGTAGAAAGCGAACGTCGTGTCCATGTAGCGCACGTAGTCCGCGCCCAGCCGCCGCATCGCCGCGCTGTCGTGACGCGCCATCGCGCGGTCGTAAGCGAGCGCGTACAGGTAATCCTCGTTGTCTATCGTCACGGGCGCCACCCGGTAGCCATTCGCGGCGAGGAAGCGCTCGAACGCCTCCTTGTTCGCCAGGTCGGGGCCCGTATTGAGGAAAGGGTGGCGAAAGAAACGCGGGCGCGTTCCCCGCGCCGCCATCAGCCGCCGCGTCACCCGCTCGCCTTTCAGGACGTCGGCCTGGTACTGCTCGCGGGGCGTCGTCCAGAACGACCGGTGCGAGTAGGTGTGGTTCCCCAGCTCGAGCCCCGCATCCACCCACCGCCGCAGCAGCGCTTCCCGCCCGGGGGCGGCCTCAAGCTTCTGCTCGTTCACGAACCCGAGCGCGGGTATCCCGGCGCCCCTGATCCTTCGTACGAGATCGGCCGTCAGCTCCGCCAGCCGCGCCTCGTCGTACCCCCCGGTGCGCGCCCACGGCAGGTCGTCGAACGTGACCGCCACCACGCGCGCCGGGGGGGCGGAGGCCTGCAGCGCGGGCACGAGCGCGCTGGCCGCGCGGGTCCGCGGCGCTTCCGCCGTGCACCCGGCAACCAGGGCCAGGGCGAGATACCGGAGAAATGAGCAGCGCATGGATCGTGGCTCCGTTGAATGGATGTCGGGGAGGACCCCCTCCCCGCTCGTCCCTCGCTGCCCCCCCCAATAAGTACCTGGGGGAGGGGCGCACGCATGCAGTCGCGCCTTTGCACCGGACCTCGTAGGCCCCCCATCCCCCATCCCCGCCGTTCATCCCGCCGCCCTTTCCAGCCGCACCTGCATCTTCCTCACCCGGTCCCCCAGGGACTCGCTGGAGACGCGGTTGCGCGCGCGGTCCACCAGGAGCGGGAAGGCGAGCGGCGGCGTGCGCTCGGGGTTCGTGACGACGACGCGGCTTGCGGCGAGGCGCTCCAGGGTACGGCCCAGGCGGCTGCTCTCCAGCTGGCGCTCCAGGACCTCGCGGTGGGCCTGGCCCAGCAGGAGGTTCTGCGGATCGAAACGCTGGAAGACGTCGAAGAAGAGGCCGCTGGAGGCCTGGAGCTGCCGCGCCGTCTTGCCCGCGTGCGGCAGCCCCGGGAAGACGAGCCCCGCCACCCGCGCGATCTCGCGGAACTGCCGCCTCGCCATCTCGGTGGCGTTCAGCGACGCGGGGATGTCGTCCACCAGGCCCTGCGGGCTCAGCAGGCCCGCCGCCAGCGCCTCGTCCAGCGGCGCCTCGTCGGCCGAGAGGAGCTCCACGCCGTAGTCGTTGGCGGCCAGCGTGAACGAGATGGGACGCATCCGCGAGATGCGGTACGCCAGCAGCGCGGCCAATCCCTCGTGCACCAGCCGCCCCTCGAAGGGGAAGAAGAAGAGGTGGAACCCCTCGCGCGTCTTCACCCGCTCCACCAGCAGCTCGTCCGCGGCGGGGATGCGGCTCCAGCGCGCCTGGATCTCCAGGATGGGGCGCACCGCCTCCATCTCCGGGTCGCGGAAGACCCCCTCGCGCGCCTCCTCCAGCCGCCGCCGCAGCGCCGCCGCCAGCTCGGTGGAGAGCGGCATGCGCGCGCCCATCCAGCGGGGGATGAAGCCCTTGACGCTCCCCGCCTTGCGCACCCATGCGGTCATGTCGCGCACGCGCACGAACTCAACCGGCTTGCCGGAGAAGATGAAGCGGTCGCCGGGGCGCAGGCGGGCGATGAACGATTCCTCCACCGACCCCAGCCGCGCGCCCTTGAGGTACTTCACGCTGATGGACGCGTCGCTCACGATGGTTCCCACCGCCTGCCGGTGCCGCCTCGCCACCCCGCCGTCCTCCACGCGCCACCAGCCGTCCTCGCCCGGCACGACGCGGGAGTACTCGGGGTACGCACGTAGCGCCTCGCCTCCGCGCGAGACGAAGTCCAGCGTCCAAGCCCACTCGTCGTCGCGCAGCCCGACGTAGGCGCGGGTGGAGCGCACCTCCTCGCGCAGGTCGTCCGGCCGGAAGCCGCCGCCCAGCGCCACCGTGACCACGTGCTGCGCCAGGACGTCGAGGGGGCGCTCCACGGGGAGGCGGCTCTCGATGGCGCCCGCCTTCACCGCGTCGCGCGCGGCCGCCACCTCCACCAGCTCCAGCGCGTTGGTGGGAACGCAGGTGACGCGGCTCTCCACTCCCGGGCGGTGGCCGCTGCGGCCCGCCCGCTGGAGGAGGCGAGCCACCCCCTTGGGGCTCCCCACCTGGAGCACGCGGTCCACGGGCGAGAAGTCGACCCCCAGGTCCAGCGACGAGGTGGCGACCACGCAGCGCAGCCTCCCGGTGCGCAGCCCTTCCTCCACGAAGTCGCGCGTGGCGCGGTCCAGCGAGCCGTGGTGCAGCGCGATCGCCCCCGCCCAGTCCGGGCGCGCGGCGAGGATCGCCTGGTACCAGATCTCCGTCTGCGAGCGCGTGTTGGTGAAGACGATGGCGGTCTGCCCCTCCTCCACCGCCGCCACCACCTGCGGCAGCATCTGCGTCCCCAGGTGCCCGGCCCAGGGGAAGCGTTCGATGGTGCGGGGGATGAGCGCGTCGATGCGCACCGGCTTCGGCTCCTCGCCGCGGACGATGCGACCGCGCCCGCTCGCGCCGAGAAGCGTGTCCAGCGCCTCGCCCAGGTTGCCGATAGTGGCCGAGAGGGCCCAGGTGCGCAGCCCCGGCCGCCATCCGCGCAGCCGCGCCAGCGCCAGCTCGGTCTGCACGCCGCGCTTGCTCCCCATCAGCTCGTGCCACTCGTCCACCACGACGGCGCGCAGATCGCGAAAGAGCTCCGGCGCGTCCGGCCGCGTCAAAAAGAGCGACAGCGACTCCGGTGTGGTGAGCAACGCGCTCGGAAGCCGCCGCCGCTGCCTCGCCCTGGTGGCCTGCGAGGTGTCGCCCGTCCTGGACTCCAGCGTCCAGCTTATCCCGAGCGCCTCCAGCGCGTTGCCGAGCGCGACCTCGGTATCGGCCGCGAGGGCGCGCAGCGGGGTGATCCACAACACGCGCAGCCCCGGCGCCTTGCCCCCGCCCGGATGCTCCTCCATCCACTCCAGCAGCGGCCCCATCCACGCCGCGTACGTCTTTCCCGTCCCGGTGGCGGCGTGCACCAGCCCGCTTTCGCCTTCGCGGTACGCATCCCAAACCTCGCGCTGGAACCCGAACGGCTCCCACCCGCGCGACGCAAACCACGCCTCCACCCTTGCGAGCGCGGCGTCGCGTGCGGTCGGTGCGGGGGGTGCGGTGGAGGCCAAAAGTCTGCCCCGGTGCGGGTGGATGCGACGGACCGATGGCACACGAGGCAACGACCGCGCCCGCGCGAAATCCAGCCATTCCGCCCCCAATCCGCCCGCTGGAAAACCACCCGGCCGTCCACTGAACGTCCAGTGAACGGCCCGGCGCCATCGTAGGGGCGCGATTCATCGCGCCCACCCTCTCCCTCATCTCGACCGCCGCCCTCCGCACCTCACCCCTTGCGCGCCGCCACGCCGAACATCAGCGGCAGATCGGGCATCCCGGGGGGCGGATGGAAGCGGCGGTTCTCGTCGGCGCGCATCCCGGGGTGGATCAGGCAGCCGTTGCTGTACGGCCACTCGCGCAACGCCTCCAGGGTGAGCCCCGCGTCCAGCAGCGCCATCACCACGTCGGAGATCCCCCACGCGAACTCCCAGGTGGGATGCGGGTTGCGGAAGTCCTGCACCCCCGCCTCGCCGGGAGCACCGTGGAGCAGCCCCTCGCCCGAGGCGGCCACGTAGTCGCCGATCCCTTCCGGCTCGTGGAGCGGCTTTCCGTAGGAGCGGTACGGCTGGAGGGGGCGAAGGTCCTCGCCCTGCATCATCGCGGCGCGGTGGAACTCCACCAGCACGAATCTCCCGCCCGGGCGCAGCACCCGCGCGATCCCCCGCCCCCACGCCTCCAGGTCCGAAAGCCAGCCAATGGCGCCGTACGAGGAGAAGACCCGATCGAACGTGCGCCCCGCGGCCCCCGCCTCGCGCAGCCAGTCGTAAATGTCCGCACGCTCGAACTGCGCCGCGATCCCGCTCCCCGCCGACAGCTCGCGGGCGAAGCGGATCGCCTCGTCGCTGATGTCCACCCCCGTCGCGCGTGCGCCGCGGCGGGCGAGGGAGAGCGTGTCCTGCCCCGCGTTGCACTGCAGGTGCAGAAGCTCCACTCCTTCCAGCTCCCCGAGCAGCTCCAGCTCCTCCGGAAAGAGCGTGTCGCCGCCCGCGCGAAAGAACGCCGCCTGGTCGCCCTTGTGGCTGTTGTGCGCGGCGGTGGCGGCGTTCCAGGAAAGCCGGTTCTGCTCGTGGAGATCGCGCTGCATCGGTCCCATTTCCAGAAGAGAACAACACGAAGAGCATCACACCGAGGACACGGAGGGGAACACAAATCCGCAGAGCACCCGTCCCGCTGTTCTCTCCCTTTCCTCTGTGTCTCTGTGTATAACCCGCTGTCCAGCCTGCGGCGGATCAGTCATCCGCGAAGTCCAGCGCGACAGCGGGGCCTACGAGCGAGCCTGGGACGCTGGCCAGGAAGAGCATCATCCCAAGGTCGACGGGCTCTCCCTTCAACAGCAACACGATCGGTGCCATGGCGCCGTAGACGCAGAAGCCTCCCAGGACCCCAATCAGGTACCTTCCGACAGCCAGGTGCGCCACGCGTTGGAGCAGCCAGTATACCGTCGCCGCGCTCAGCGTGCCCGCGAAGTAACCCGGGTACACCAGGAGGATCGGCGCCGCGCGCCCTCCATCCGCAAGGAAGCCGATGACGATGGGGATGGTGGCGATCGCGCTCAGTCCGGCGCCGGCAAAGACGCCGAACGTCCAGACCTCCCGCAACGGGGTGCTCGTCTCCGGCGGCGCACGCGGGGTCCAGCGGTGCGCCGCCCATAGAATCACCGCAGCCTGCACGCCCAGGACCGCCAGGGGCACCGCGGCCGCGCGCCTGACCGCGAACGCGGGAAGCAAGAGCACCACCGCGGAAACGACAGCCACGGCGATGACGCTCAACCCGTTGATCTTGCCCCGGCCCACGGTCCGCGCGATCCCCACCACGATCACGAACACGGCGAAACCGCCGCCTAGCGCGAGCGGGTATGCGCCAAACGGCAAAAGGACGGCGGAAAGGACCAGGTAGAGCGCGGCCAACCCGCCCGCGATACGGGTGTCCGTGTCCAGGCCGGTGAGATCCGGTGCGCCGCGGGTCACGCCAGAATGGTTCGAGTGAAAAGCACGGGGGCGTCTACGGTAAAGGAAACGCGCGGCGGGGTCAACGACAGAAAAGCCTCACAGAGAGGACGCGGGGGGGAACACAAGCCGCAGAGAAGCTTTCCGCTGTTCTTTCCGTTCCCTCTGTGGCTCTGTGTGAGCCCGCGGTTCAACCCTCCAGTAGCCCGATGATCGTCTCCAGCGAGTCGGCTTCCTCGGGCTTCTTGTCGGTGCGCCAGCGGAGGATGCGGGGGAAGCGCACCGCCACCCCGCTCTTGTGGCGCGGCGAGCGCTGGATCCCCTCGAACGCCAGCTCGAACACCAGCTCCGGCTTCACCGTGCGCACCGGCCCGAACTTCTGCAGCGAGTTGCGCCGCACCCACGCGTCCACCTGGCGGATCTCGGCGTCGGTGAGGCCGCTGTACGCCTTGGCAAAGGGCACCAGCTCGCCCCCCTTCCACACGGCAAAGGTGTAGTCGGTGTAGAGCGATGCGCGCCGCCCGTGCCCCCGCTGGGCGTACACCATCACGGCATCGAGCGTAAAGGGCTCCACCTTCCACTTCCACCAGTCACCGCGCCGCCGGCCGGTGCGGTAGGGCGAGTCCAACCGCTTGAGCATCAGCCCCTCCGATGCGCGGTCGCGGGCGCCGCGGTACGCCTCGAGCACCGCGTCCCAGCCGGCCGCGGGGACGATGGGTGAGAGAGGGATGCGGTCCGTGGCACCGGTGGGGAGCGAGGCGATGAGCTCCTCCAGGCGCGCGCGCCGCCAGCGCAGCGGCTCCTCGCGCACGTCTCGGCCCTCGAGCTCCAGCAGGTCGTACGCGAGGAGGACGACGGGGACCTCGGCCAGGATCTTGGCGCCGAGCACCTTGCGCCCGATGCGCCGCTGGAGCTGGGCGAAGGGGAGCGGTGCGTGCTCCTTCCACGGCAGGATCTCGCCGTCCAGCACCGTGCCGTCGGGGAGAAGGCCGGCGGCGCGCGCCAGCTCGGGGAAGCGCTCGGTGATCAGCTCCTCGCCGCGCGACCACAGGTACACGTTGTCGCGCCGGCGGATCATCTGCGCACGGATGCCGTCCCATTTCCACTCCGCCTGCCACTCGCCGGCGTCGCCCAGCGACTCGGGGCCGCCCTCCAGCGCGTAGGCCAGGTAGAAGGGGTAGGGGCGGCTGGCGTCCGCGTCGCTGGTGTCCGCGCCGAAGAGGCGGGTGTAGAACTCGGGCGTGGGGTCCCAGGCGCCCATCAGCCGGTGCGCCACCGTGGGCTCGTCCACCCCCCCGGCGCGGGCCAGCGCGCGCACCACCAGGTTCTGCGACACGCCCACGCGGAAGGCGCCGGTGATCAGCTTGTTCCACACGTACGCCTCGGGGCCGCTGAGCTCCGCCCAGGCGCCCCGCATCGCCGCGCGCTGCCCGGCCTCGTCCTCGTGGCGCATGGGGAGGAGGCGTTCCTCCACCCAGCGGTGCAGCGGCAGGTCCTCGCGTTCCTCGGACGGTGGCGGAAGGAGGAGGGTGATGGTCTCCGCCAGATCGCCCACGGCCTCGTGGCACTCGGCGAACATCCACTCCGGCACGCCCGCCATCTCCATCGCCCACTCCGCCAGCCTGCGCGCCGGCACCAGCCGCTTGGGCCTCCGGCCGATCAGGAAGTGCACCGCCCACGCCGCGTCCTCCGGCGCCGCCGACGCGAAGTAGCGCGCCAGCGCGTCTACCTTTTCGCTGGTGCGCGTGGTCTCGTCCAGCTCGGCGTACAGATTCGCGAAAGACTTCACGGCGGGGATGGGGGATGGGGGATGGGGGAAGAGGGAGGGGTGAGGAGCCGTGCGCGGAGTGCGCGGAGCATGCGGCCGATCTGGGCGAGGAGCGCCATCGCCGGCCTCGCCTCGTCGATCGGAAGGTACCCGAGCCGCATCGCGAGGAGCACAAAAGCCTCTGTTTCCGCGAGGGAACCGGACGCCACCGAAATGAAGCCGGCGTTGTCCCTCCGTGTGGACCGTGCATTCCCTTCCGCGATGTTCGCGGGTATGGACGCTGCCGCCCGACGCAGCTGGGCCGTCAATCCGAATCGCTCCTCGCGCGGAAAGCGGGCGGATGCTCGATAGACCTCGACCACCAGGTCCATCGCCATCTGCCACACCCTCAGCTCACGGTAGAGAGAACGCTCAATCACTCGTTGTCTCCTCCGCGGGCGAGTCGGCCCCCTCATCCCCCATCCCCAATCCCTCATCCCCTTCCCAGCGGCTCGCGACGGCCAGCGCCTGGATCCCGTGCTCGCGGAGCCAGCGCACCACCGGCTCGCGGTAGCCGTGCGTGACCCAGACGCACTCGGCGCCGGTCGCTTCGATCGAGGACAGCAGCGACGGCCAGTCCACGTGGTCGGAGAGGACGAAGCCCCGGTCCACGCCACGCCGCCTGCGCGCGCCCCGGATGCTCATCCACCCCGACGCGAACGCGGCGGAGACGGGGCCGAAGCGGCGCATCCACGGCGTCCCGTTTGCGGATGGCGGGGCGATGACCAGGGCGCGGCTCCAGTCGAAGCCCTTGGGCGCGCCCATCGGGTTGTCGGCGGGGGGGAGGGGGATGCCGCCGTCGCGGTAGTCCTGGTTCAGCTTGAGCGCCGCCCCGTGCGCGAAGATGGGGCCGATGGTCGGATCGACGCCTGCCAGCATCCGCTGCGCCTTGCCCAGCGCGTAGCCGAAGAGGAGCGACGCGCGCCCCGCCTCCTGGTTGCCGCGCCACCACGCGTCGATCTGCGCGAACACCTCCGCCTGCGGACGCCAGCGGTAGATGGGGAGGCCAAAGGTGCTCTCGGTGACGAAGGTGTGGCAGCGCACCGGCTCAAAGGGGGTGCAGGTGGGGTCCGGCTCCGTCTTGTAGTCGCCCGACACCACCCACACCTGGCCCCCGCGCTCCACCCGCACCTGCGCGGAGCCCAGGATGTGCCCGGCCGGGTGCAGCGACACCCTGACCCCGCGCACGTCGCGCACCTCGCCCCACTCCAGCGTGTCGATGCGCGCGTCGTGGCCGAGCCGAGTCCGCATCACGCGCTCCCCCTCGCGCGAGCCCAGGTAGCGCCGGCACCCCCAGCGCGCGTGGTCGCCGTGCGCGTGCGTGATCACCGCCCGGTCCACGGGGAGCCAGGGGTCGATGAAAAAGTCACCCGCTTCGCAGTACATCCCCCGGTCGGATACGCGCAGCAGCATGGGCGTCGTGGCGAGAAGGCGGCATCGGCGCGAGCGGCGGCCCATGGCGCACGACGCGGGCCGAAGCTGCTTGCGGGTGGCTCCGCGGCCGTGCCGCGCCGGTAGGTCTCACGCAGAGACGCAGAGGCGCGGAGAGATGCTCATCTCCGGCCTCTGCGTTTTGGCGCGCCTGGTCCTGTTCGGGAGCGCGGTTCGGCCTCTGCGAGGCGCCGGCAATCCCTACGCAAACCTGGACGGGAGATGGAGGGATGACGGCAGAAAGCAGGGCGCAACGGTTCGTGGACGCGCTGTACGCGCTCCAAGACGGGCAGAGCGTGGAGCCGCCGGCCGCTGTACACGGCGATGGCGCGGACATCTCCAACCCGCTGGTGCCGCACCGGCCGCATTTCGCAGGGGCGCGACTTCAGCTATCGCGGCGCCTCCGTAGTGGAGTGGAGCCGCAACCGCATCCGCGCCTTCCGCACCTACTTCGACCCGCGCCACCTCGGCCAGCAGATCGCCCCGGCGGCGTAGCGGCCGCGGAGCCGGTTGATCTTCGGCGGCGCGCGTCTTCTAACACGCGAGCGGCGGGCAGCGACGGGAAGGCGCCTCACTTCGTCCACACCACGATGCTCCCGCAGCCGCTCAGCGCATCCTGGAACTGCGGGGGCACCTGGGAGTCCCGGTACACCTCGATCGCCGCGACCTCCTCCGGGTCCGCGAGCGCGTCGACATCGGCCCCTGAGAGGCCCCGCATCATGAGCCCGTCGAGATACACCGCCGGCGTGCAGCCATCCCCGAAGGCGCTGCGCATCACGAGGGACTCGCCTCCGTCCGCGCCGCGAACGCGCGACAGGCCGGGCACCTGGTCGAGCAGGTCCGACACCACCAGCACCCGCCGCCTCTCGATGTCTTCCGCGGTGAAGAAGCGCCCCATTCCCAGGGAGCGCCGCCGCTCGTCGAAACCGCCGCGCGCCGCCCTTCCTCCAGAGCGCGCCGTGACCTTGAGGGTGTCCAGCATCGCCGCGAGCTTGGAGAGCGTCACGCGGACGGGTCGTGCGCCATCGGCGATGTCCACAGCGCGGAGGACCGGGTAGTACCCGGGCGCGCGCACCTCCAGCACCCGCGTCCCCGAGGGGGCGCCGGTCAACGTCCACGCGCCGTTCGCGTCAGCGCGCGTCGGCACGCCGTTCGCCACGCTCACCTGCGCACCGGCCAGCGGCCGCCCTCCGTCGGCGGCCGTCACCGTGCCGGTCAGCCGGCCGGGCCCCGTGCGCGTCCGGGGCAGCGGCGGCACCGAGTCGTTCGCCCGCGCGGTGTCGGCGCGCGCCGCCATCCGCGCCTCGCCCAGGACCAGGTCGCGCCGCAGGAACCCCGATGCGGGGACCTCCGCTTCGATGCGGTCGGTGCCCTCCTCGCCCCGGCTCACCACCAGAATCACCGTTCCGGGCGTGGGCACGTCGCAGAGCACGAACCCTCCGTTCTCCGCCGTTGTCCCGGTGCGCCGCGCCGTCTGCCGCGCCACCCCCCCGGCACGGATGGCGAGCTCCATCCATTCGCCGACGACGGTGGCGCCCTGCACCGGCGCCCCGCCCTCCGCCGCACGCACGAACCCGATCACCATCCCCCCTGTGCTCCCCTCCGCGCCGCAGAAGGCGCTCCTGAGCCGCGCCGGCGCTGGGACGGCGAGATCCGCGCGCACCTCCCCCTGCCCCGCCACCTGCACCTCGCGAACGATCGGCTCCAGCCCCAACGAGTCCAACACCGGGTGCAGGAACCCCACCGCGTACCTCCCCGCCGGCACCCCCTCGAACGCGAACCTCCCCGCCGAGTCCGTCACCGCCGTCCGCGCATTCGACGTCCCGCCCGCCTGCACCAGCTGCACCGTCGCCTCCGCCAGCGGCGCCCCCGCCAGGCTGTCGGTCACCACACCCCGGATCGTGGCGCTGGTCGAGGGGGCGGACTGCTGGGCAGCCAGGGGCGCAGCGCACAAAAGCCCGACCGCGATGAGCGGCAGGATGCGGGAGAGTCGCATGCAGAGATGGCGGGTCGGCAGAGGTTCGTGGCGGGCGAGCGAGAACTAGTTTGGCGCCGCTGCGGCCAAGGGGCAATGAAGTTGCCCGTCGCTGGCCGATGGACGGCGATCCCCTGCCATAAGGTACGGTCTGTCGACGAGCGATGTCCCTCTAGGCCGATGGGGCGGGGTAGACGACGTCTCCAGACAGGTACTGGGTTCTTCTTTCGTACATCTCGCGGGTCTCCTTCCCGCGCCGAGTCAGCCAGAGGTACGAAAGCAACAGGGAAGCGCTCGTGCCGACGCTCCCCCTGTCCTCGTGTGCCCTTGCGGCTCCCTCTGCGTGGAGCGGGCCCTGCCGTTCCCTCAGCTCAGCAGCCGCAGCGGCATCACCAGGCACATGTAGTCGGGCGTGTCCTCGTTGCCGATGGGCTGCATGGTGGCGGCGCGCTCCGGGGCCTTGAAGGTCATGCGCACCTCGTCGGTCGGCATGTAGCGCAGCAGCTCCAGGAGGTACTGGGCGTTGAAGCCGATCTCCAGCGGGTCGCCGTCGTACTCCACGTTCAGCTCCTCGTTGGCGGCGCCCAGATCGGGCGTCTCCACCGAGAACTTGAGCGACGGGCCGCCCAGCGACATGCGGATGCGGTGTGTCTGGTCGCTCGCCACGATGGCCATGCGGCGCACGGCGCGGGTCAGCTCCTCCTTCCCCGCCACCATCGTCTTGTCGTTGTCCTTGGGGATGACCTGCTCGTAGTTGGGGTACGGCCCCTCGATCAGGCGCGTGTACACCTGCACCCCCTCGCTGCGGAAGCCCAGGTGGTTCTCGGACCGGCCGACCTCCACCTGGCCGTCGCCGGTGAAGAGGCGCTGCACCTGGCCCAGCGCCTTGGGATGCACGATCAGGTCGGCCGCGGGGACGGGGGAGTCCGCCTCCACCGGCATGGTCATCTTGGCGAGACGGTGGCCGTTGGTGGCCACCATGCGCATCTCCTCGCCGCTCAGCTGCCAGAGGACGCCGTTCAGGATGGGACGCGTCTCCTCCGTCGATGCCGCGAAGGAGACGTGGGAGATCAGGCGCTGGAGCTCGGCGCCCGTCACCCGCCAGCTCTCCGTGAAGTCCACCCTGGGGAAGGCGGGGAACTCGTCGCGCGGCAGGCCGTTGAGCTTGAAGCGCGTGCGGCCGCTCGAGATCGAGATGGTGTCGCCGTGCGTGGAGAGCTCCACCGTGCCGGGCAGCTCGCGGGCGATCTCCTGGAGCTTCTTGGCGGGGGCGGTGATCGCGCCCGGCTCGGCGACCTCGGCGGGGACGCGCACGGCGACCGAGGTGTCCAGGTCGGTGCCGCTCATCCGCACGAACCCCTCCGCCTCCGCCTCCATCAGGATGTTGCTGAGGACGGGGAGGGTGGTGCGCGTCGGGATGCTCCCGGCCACGTTCCCCAGCCCCTGCTGCAGGTTCTCGCGCGTGATGGTGAATCGCATACGCTTTCCGCCGGCGGTGGTGTGTTCTCCACGGGGAGGAAGTACTTCCACCCGGTAGTTTATAGAACTAGTAACAACAGTAGAGGGCGGGGATTCGTGGGAAACCTCTCCTCCGCCCCTCGCAACCGGTTCGCCCGCAACCCGTTGGACCCGCTCGCCGCGTTGTGGAGGGGGATGTGGAGATCGGCGGAATTCTCCACGCCGTCCACCTTTCCCCGGCCGCCGGGGATAACCCGCGGCCCTTCCACACCCTTTCCACACCCGCTGTCCACGCCCTCCATCCACTACGGGGTGGGGTACTCGCCCCCCGCAAATACAGCCGTTAGGGGTGGAGTGTCAAGGGTGCCGCTCCTTAGCGGAACGAGGCGCGCAGCTCCTCCACCCGCTGGCGAAAGGCGGGGTCGGCCGCCATCTCCTCTTCCACCTTGGCGATGGAGTGGATGACGGTGGAGTGGTCGCGCCCGCCGAACATCCTGCCGATCTCCACCAGCGAGACGTCGAAGAGGTCCTTGATGAGGAACATCGCCACCTGGCGCGGCACCGTGAGGTCCTTGGTGCGCTTCTTGGACTGCAGCGCCTCGGGGGTGGTGTTGAAGGCGCGTGCCACGGCCTGGCGCACCCGGTCGGGCGTGGAGCCGGCGTCCATGGCGAACCCCGCCCCTCCCGGACGCACGATGCCGCCTCCCAGCGCCTCCTGGGCCAGCTCCAGGTCGATCTGCCGCCCCGTGAGCGACGAGTAGGCGAGCAGCTTGATCACCGCCCCCTCGATCTCGCGCACGGACGAGGTGCGGTTGCGCGCGATCAGGGTGAGGACGTCGTCCAGGTTGCTGATCTGGAGGTGGTCCTCCTCCACCTTTTTGCGCAGGATCGCCATACGCGTCTCGAAGTCGGGCGGCTTGATGTCGGTCACCAGGCCCCACTCGAAGCGGGAGATCAGCCGGTCCTCCAGCCCGATCTCCTTGGGCGGACGGTCGGAGGTGAGGACGATCTGGCGCTGCGCCTCGTAGAGCGCGTTGAAGGTGTGGAAGAACTCCTCCTGCGTGCGCTCCTTCCCCTCCAGGAACTGGATGTCGTCCACCA
>JAUJMI010000191.1 GCA_030446945.1 Longimicrobium sp.
GGACGCGAAACGCCCTGGCCGCGCGCCGCGTGCGCGAGGGGCTGGAGGGAGCCGGGATCCGGGTGCTGGAGAACGAGGCGGTTCCGCTCGCCGCGGGCGGGCCGGGGGCGCCGCTGTACCTGGCCGGCATCGGTTCCCGCTGGGCGGGGACGGCGCGGCCCGCCGAGGCGCTGCGCGGGATCCCGGCGGGAGCCGCGCGCGTGCTGCTGATGCACAACCCCGATTCCTTTGAGGAGATCCCGCCGGGTGCGGCGCCGCTCGCCCTGGCGGGGCACACCCACGGCGGGCAGGTCGCGCTCCCCTTCCTGCCGGCGTGGAGCTGGCTGGCGATCACCACCGGCGACGAGGTGCACGCCGATGGGTGGGCCCGCGGCTACGGAGCGCGGGGAAACCGCCTCTACGTGAACCGCGGCATCGGCTTCAGCACCGTGCCTCTCCGCATCAACTGCCCCCCGGAGGTCACCTACTTCACCCTGCGCGGGGCGCGCTGACCCCGCGCGCCGTCCTGGCTCCATGGACGCTCGCGGGAGACAGATGGACGCGGGCGTTGAATCTGTTGATACGAGGAGTGTATCACAGTACGCTTCGTGCACCATGCTCTTCCCACAAGCAAACCAGGGAGGGAGCCATGAACCCGCGCTCAGTGCTGTTGATCGATCCCGATCGGGACACCCGCGACATCTACTCGGTGCTCCTGAATCACAACGGCTTCCGCGTCGTCGCGGCCGGCGGGATGGAGGAGGGGCTGCAATCGGCCCGCCAGGAGCGTCCAGCAGTGATCGTGACCGAACTGTTCGTCCCGACCGCCCGCGGGTGGACGATCCTGGAGGCGCTGAAGGGCGACGCGGCCACCGCGGCGATCCCCATCATCGCGCTGAGCGCCCACGCGCTCCCCGCCGACAGGAGCAGGGCCGGCCTGGCCGACCTTTTCCTCACCAAGCCGTGCGAGGTCGATTGCGTCCTGCACGCGGTGCAGCGTCTGTGCGCGGGCGGCGATGCCGGCGCATGAGACCGGGGCGCCGGGCGCGAGAAAGCTGATCGGGCGTGCGGGTCCCCTGCTCATCTTTGCGCCGGCCCGGTCCGGCCGCCGGCAGGCGCCCGCCGGGCCGCCGCGTAGTTCCGCCGCCGGTCCCGGCGACACCGGCTCCGCCGCGCGGCACAGCCCCTCCAGCTCGGTCTCGCTGTGGTCCGGCCAGCGCGGTGGAACGGGGTAGAGCCGGCGCTTCCCCGAGTTCCCCTCGAAGCAGAGCCAGCCGCCCGCCATCTCGCTCGGCAGGTAGTTGCGCCGCCGCTCGGATACGCCCAGGTGCTCGCCGGGCGTCACCTCCCACACGTGCCACTGGTTCCCATCCGAATCCGAAAAGCTTCTTGCCGCCATCTACGCGCCTCCTGTTCCCCGTTCCCCGCCGCTTTCGCGCCGGAGCGATCCCCTCGACTACAGCTGCGGGGTGGGGGGCAACAATCGTTCCATTGATACAAACTCTGTATCAAGCGCCGCCGCAAGGGTTTACCCCTGAGGCACCGCACGCCCGTGTGGGACGGGGTACGCGCGTTGCACCGGCCCGCGCGGGCCGCTGGCGGTCGAACATGGGCATGGCACTTGGAGGTGGACAGTGCGGCAGGTGATGGTGCGGGTGCCGCGCGGGTGCGGCGAACGGGCGCTGGAGATCGCGCGCGAGCACGACGCCGTGAACGTGTCCAGCTGGCAGGCGGCCGGCGACGCGGGCGACCCGTGCGACGTGCTCCTCCTCCACCTCCCCAACGCCGGCCTCGGGCCCTATGCCGACGCGGCGGCGGAGCTGCCGGGCTTCCACATCTCCTTCCTGAGCTCGGACGCGCTGGCGCTCCGCCCGCCCGAGCGGGACGTGGCCGACCAGACACGTGACGTGACCTCGCAGAGCCCGCTGGAGGTGTACCTGGCGGGGCTGCAGTCGCTCGGCTCATGGAAGGGGTTCATCGGCTATGCCGCGGTGGCGGGGGTCGTGGTGTGGCTGGGGCTGGCAACCAACAACGTCTTCCTGCTGGTCGGCGCCATGCTGATCGCGCCTTTTGCGAGCCCGGCCATGAACGGCGCGATCGCCACCGCGCGCGGCGACGCCCGGCTGATGGGCCGCTCCATGGCCCGCTACGCCGCGGCGCTGGGGGTCACCGCCGGCACCGCCGCGCTGCTCACCCTGCTCTTCCGCCAGCGGGTCGCGACGGAGCAGATGATCGCGGTCACGCGCGTGGCGCCCGCGTCGCTCCTCCTGCCGCTGGCCGCAGGGGCGGCGGGAGCCCTGGCGCTCACCCAGTCGCAGCGCAGCAGCCTGGTGTCCGGCGCCGGCGCGGGGCTGCTGGTGGCCGCCTCCCTGGCGCCTCCCGCCGGCGTGATCGGGTCGGCGGCGGCGATGGGCCGTTGGGAGCTGGCGGTGGAGGCGGCGTTCCTGCTGGCGCTGCAGTTCGCCGGGATCAACCTGGCGGGCGGGCTCGTGTTCCGCGTGTGCGGCCTGGGCCCGCGTGGCCGGCGCTACCCGCACGGGAGCCGCGGAGGCTCGTGGGCCGCGTTCGGGGTGCTGGCCGCCGTGCTCGCCGGGCTCCTCGCCTGGCAGTTCGCCAGTGCACAGCCCACGCTGGTCCGGGCCGGCCTGCAGGAGAAGGCGCGCGAGGTGGTGAGCCTCTCGCTGCGCGGCGAGCCGGGTGTGCGCGTCCTGGACGCGGACGCGAGCTTCACCCGCCCCGCCGGCACCGCCGACCATCCGCTGCTGGTGCGGGCCTACGTGCAGCGCCTGCACCCCTCCGCCGAGTCCGGCCCGGCGCTGGAGACGCGGCTCACCGCGCGCATCGCCGGCGAGCTGCGCCGGCGCATCCGCGGCGTGGTCCCGCTGGTGGATGTCACCGTCGTGGAGGCAATCCCGCCCTGACCCCGAGGACGCTGGAGCGGTGCTGTTACACCCGATGTATCACGGGCCCGCTTCCTGCGGAGCCGCCCGGCCTAGCCGCACAACCCAAAGGGAGGCAGATCAGATGGCTGCGATCGAGCTGGGGAAGTATCTCACGGGGGGCGCCGAGCGGTACCACGCCTGCCTGGAAGCGTGCGTCGAGTGCCTGGTGGCGTGCGAGGCGTGCTCGGAGGCGTGCCTGCGCGGGGACGACGTGAAGATGATGGTGGAGTGCATCCGCCTCTGCCGCGATTGCACGGAGACGTGCGTGTCATGCGTGATCGTGATGGCGCGCGGGAGTGAGCAGGCGCGCGAGCTGTGCCGGGCCTGCGCGGAGGTGTGCGAGCGCTGCGCGGCCGAGTGCGGCCGTCACCAGGACGAGCACTGCCGGCGCTGCGCTGAGGCGTGCCGCCGCTGCACCGAGGAGTGCCGCAGGATGGCGGCCTGACCATACAATCCCCGCGCGGGCGGCGAACTGAGCGGAAGGGGGGTGTCGCGCGGCACGGATCGCGCCTGTTCGCCCTCCGAGCGCCATGCGAGAATGCCGATCTGACCCCCGCCTCCTCGGGCGGGCACGGCTGAGGTGGCGTTCGTGTCTTCATCGCGTCGAGCGGCGCCCCCTCTTCCGGCAATCCGCGGGAGAGGGGCGTCTGCTTTCGTCCCACGGACCGCTCACTTCCTGAACGGAGCGCCCGCACCATACCCGCGGATCGGACCGGCGTGAGGCGCGGACTAAAGGAGACGTGCTCTGACGGTGCGCACCGCACCATTTCATGTTCGGGTGCCGGTGTCTGGGGCTCCGCGGGTGCCCGGCCGCCGAATTCCGGCCTGACCGCCCGAGCACATGGCTGCCCGGCACCACCTGCTCTCCGCTCAGGAGGGGGGTCCCTCTTCGGCTTGCGGTACCCTCCGTGTTCTCCGTGTGATGCGTTTCCTCGGGCGAGGCTCCGGATTTGCCGTTGGCTTGCGCGGGTTCGCGAACACTTCTCAACGTGGAGATCGAACATGACGAAGGGACGCATCTTCTGCGCGGCGCTCGCGGCCGCGCTCGTGGGCGCCTGCGGGAACGACGCGGAACAGGACGCCGGCGCGAGCGTGGAGCCCGGTCCCACCGGGATGATCGAGTCCACCACGCAGGGGGTGGATGACACCCGTGGAGGCGCCTCGGTGGATCCGGGCGCGCCGCAGCCGGGGGGCACCGTCGTCACGGGGCCGCCGTCGGCCGGGGTCGGCACGGCGCCCAACGCGCCCCCCGCCATGACCTCGCCAGCGACGGAGGGAGACACGACCGTCCGCACGGTGGCGCCGGGGCATTGACGGGGTCCGGGAGGGCGGCGTGAAAGGATCGCTCAAGGGGGTGTGGTCGGACGCGCGCGCCAGCCTGTGGCTGGTCCCCGGACTCTTCACCCTGGCCGGGGCCGCGCTCGCCCTGGCGCTGATGGCGGTGGAGCGGTGGTGGCTGAACTGGACGGAGGACGCGCCGGGGTGGGTCTACCAGGGCGGGGCCGAAGCCGCGCGCACGGTGCTCAACACCATCACCGGAAGCCTCATCACCGTCACCGGCGTGGTCTTCTCGGTCACCATCGTGGCGGTGCAGCTCGCCAGCAGCCAGTACACGCCGCGGGTGCTGCGCAACTTCAGCTCCGACCGCGGCAACCAGACGGTGCTCGGCATCTTCATCGGCACCTTTACGTACGGGGTGCTGGTGATGCGCTCCATCCGCTCGGACCAGGGCGTGGGCGCGGAGTTCATCCCGCGGCTCTCCGTGACCGTGGCGGTGCTCCTGCTCCTGTCGTGCGTGGCGGCGCTGATCTACTTCATCAACCACGTGGCGCAGGAGATCCGCGTCACCGCCATCCTGCAGCGCATCACGGCGGAGACGATCGGCAACGTGCACCAGCTTTTCCCCGAGCACATCGGGCGCGCGGACGAGTCCCCGCCGCCGGACCCGCGGCTCCCGGAGCACGACTCCATCCCGGTCTGCGCCCTCGATGCCGGCCACCTCACCCTGGTGGACGAGGACCGGCTCTTCGGCCTGGGGGAGGAGGAGCGGATCGTCATCGGGATGGTGCCCGAGGTCGGCGACTACCTCCTGCCGGGGGCGCCGCTCGCCTCCGTGTGGACGGGCGGGCCGCTGAGCCTGGAGCTGGAGGATGCGATCCGCGGGGCGTTCGTGCTGGGCCCGGAGCGGATGCCGGACCAGGACGTGGAGTTCGGGATCGTGCAGATCTCCGACATCGCCATCAAGGCGCTCTCCCCCTCCGTCAACGATCCCACCACCGCCGTGCGGTGCATCGACCGGCTCACGCAGATCTTGGCCGAGCTCGGCACGCGCGCGCCGCCGGAGACGCGCAGGACGCGGGACGGGGCCGTGCGCTTCGTGGCCAGCTACACCACCTTTGAGCGGGCGGTGAAGGTGGCGTTCGACGACATCCGGCATTTCGGCGCGCCCATCCCCCTGATCGCGGAGCACCTGCTCGAGGTCCTCGGCGACCTCTCGGACCGGGTGCCGGAGGGGCGCAGGGAGCCGCTGGTGGACCAGGCGCGGGCGGTGCTGTTCTCCGCGCGGGAAGCGATCACCAACCCGCGGGACCTCGCCGAGGTCGGCCGCGCCGCAGGGTGGCTCTCCGCCTTCCCCGAAGACGCTCCCGATGCGGCCGGCTAGATGGATATCGCGCGCATACGAATCCAACCGTACTACCCACGCGGGGTCGAACCGATGAAAGCTCTCGCCCTCATCCGCTCCATGCTCCTCGTCGCGGCGCTCGCCGGCCCCGTACGGGCGCTGCCGCTGGACGCGCAGGCAGCAGCTAACAGCTACACTCGGGAGCAATGTGCCCGCTGCGCGGAGTGGAACGCGCCGCAGCGACCGTTTCGCATCTACGGCAACACGTACTACGTGGGCACGCGTGGCCTGAGCGCCGTGCTCGTGAGCTCCAGCCGGGGGCACGTTCTGATCGATGGCGCGCTTCCGGAATCCGCCTCCAAGATCCTGGAGAACATCCGTGCGCTCGGCTTCAGGGTGGGGGACGTCAAGCTCATCCTGAACTCGCACCCGCACTTCGATCATTCGGGTGGAATCGCCGCCCTGCAGCGCGCGTCGGGTGCGGCTGTGGCGGCGAGCCCCGCCGGCGCCCCGGTGCTGGAGCGCGGCGCGTCGGGACCGGACGACCCGCAGTACGGCGAGCTGCTCGAGTTCCCCGCTGCCTCCCGCGTACGGGTGATCGCCGATGGCGAGACGCTGCGCGTGGGCCCGCTGGCGCTCACCGCGCATTTCACACCCGGGCACACACCCGGTGGCACGAGCTGGTCATGGCGCTCGTGCGAGGGCGCCCGCTGCCTCGCCATGGTGTACGCGGACAGCCAATCTCCCATCTCCGCCGAGGGATTCCTCTTCACGGACAATCGGAGCTATCCGACGGCGCTGAGCGACTTCGAGCGAGGCTTTGCCGCGATCGAGCGCCTGAAGTGCGACGTGCTGCTCACACCACACCCGGAGGGCAATCGGCTCTGGGAGCGCGTCGCCGAGCGTGCCCGCGGAGCGCGGAACGCGTTCGTGGACCCCGGCGCGTGCAGGCGCTACGTCGCGACGGCCCGCCAGCGCCTCGCGCGCCGGGTGGCGAGCGAGAGAGGCCGGTGAGACTCGGGAGCAGGACGTCGAGCGTGCGGACGGGATATCCCGGGCCGCCGCTCCCGGCAGACCGTTCCACTTCCTGAACGGAGCGCCCGCGCCGTACACGCGGATCGGATCGGGCCGTGGCGCGGAGTGAAGGAGACGGGCTCTGACGGTGCGCACCGCACGATCCCATGTTCGACTGCGGTGCTTGGAGGTTCGAGGTGCCCGGCCGCCGAATTACCGGTCCTGACCGCACGGCCCCTTCGCTCCCCGGCACCACCTGCTCCACATGGGCTGGAGCGCGATGCGCGGCAGAGCCCGTTTTCCTTCACTCCGCGCCAGAGATCGGGGATCGGGGTAAGGCACGTACGGTGAGGCGCTCCGTTCAGGAAGTGGGTTTCCTCTGTAGCTTGCCGTTCACTCTGTGTCCTCTATGTGATGCCTTACCTTTTTCTCTCCGAGGGTCCGGAATTGCCGTTGCCGTGC
>JAUJMI010000192.1 GCA_030446945.1 Longimicrobium sp.
CGTAGATGAGGCGCTGGTACAGCGTCGGACGGCGCCCGTGATCGACCGACGCCTCGCCCGCCAGCTCGCGCAGGAAGAGGAGCATGCGCGCATTCGCGCCGTAGCGGCCGTTGCTCTGCCACGGCCCGCGCTCCGGCTGTGTGCCCCACATGCCGAGCGCGCTGCCGTCATCGAATGGAGACCTGACGTGACGATCCGAGTTGCCATCGTGGATGATGAGCCGCTCGCGGTGGAGCGGATGAGGCGTCTACTCGAAGAAGAACCCGACATTCAGGTCGTAGCCGAGTGCAGCAACGGAGCGGAAGCCGTAGCGGCCATTCGGAATCAGGCCCCCGATCTCGTGTTTCTCGACGTACAGATGCCGGGCCTGGACGGGTTTGGCGTGGTCGAACAGGTCGGTCCGGAAGCGATGCCGGCGACGATTTTCGCGACCGCTTTCGACGAGCATGCGCTTCAGGCATTCGATGCCAGTGCTCTGGACTACCTTCTGAAGCCATTCGACCCCGACCGGTTTGCACGCGCGCTCGATCGAGCGCGGCGCTTCCTGCGCCATCAGAACCGGGAGGAGCTCGAAGCCAAGCTTACGTCAATGCTGGGGGGGCTGAACCGTACCCGACGATACCTGGATCGCTTCGTCGTGCGGTACGGACGACGGATCATCTTTGTCGATCCTGCAGAAGTCGACCGGATTGAAGCGAACGGGAACTACGCGTCCATTCACATCGGCAAGCAGGTTCATCTGCTGCGCGAGGCCATCTCGCGCCTCGAGGAGCAGCTCGATCCGGCCGCGTTCGTGCGCATCCACCGGTCGCACATCATCGCCGTGGACCGAGTTCGCCAACTGGAGTCGGTTCTTCAGGGAGAATACGTCGTGACGCTCAAGGACGGGACACGGCTCACCTCCAGCCGCACCTACCGGGAGCGGCTGGAACAGGCGGTGGGAATCTGAGCCGGAGCCGCGTCATCGCGCGTTCGCCCGGTTATCTCCTGTTACGGTGCATTACGGCACCTTGACGTCTTTTGCTCGCCAGGGCGTGGATTAGAGTCCCACCCGGCCCATTTTCCCCAGGCTTCGAACCTCGGCGCTTCGGGCTGCGCATCGCCGTCACCGCCGCCCCCGGGGGGCGGCGATGCTGCTCACCGTCGCCCTCATCCCGGAGTCGCTCTCGCGGGTTCGGGATTGGGCTCACCGGCGCGCGCTCTGATCCCGCGACCTTGCCCCTCTACCTGTGCGGCGGCGCGCGCGTGGGCCCGGTGTTCACCCTTCCTCCGGGCGAGGTGCCGCGCGGGGAGGTGCCTCGTTCAACTTGCTTTTGTGTCCGGTTGGCCGCGGGAGTACCATCGCTGTGCGGCGCCGTCCGCGTTCGATCGCTCTGGCCCACCACCGCGAGCGGGGAGGACCCATGTCAGCGCAACGCACACAGGAAGTGATGGAGCGGTACATCGCCTCCGAGCACTCGGACGTGAGCATGATGGCGGACGACGCGGTCTTCACCGTGATGGCCACGGGACAGGAGGCCTAGGGGCGCGACGCCATCCAGCAGATGCTGACGTACTTCTACCACCAGGCTTTCGACGCGCATGCCGAGATGGGGCTGACGATCTACACCGACGACCACGCGGTGCTCGAAGGGTACTTCGTGGGCCGGCACACCGGGGAGTTCGCCGGCATCCCCGCGACCAACCGGTCCGTGCGGGTACCGCTCTGCGTTGTTTACGATCTCGCGGATGGCCGGATCACGCGTGGGCGCGTCTACTTCGAGATGCCCGTGCTGGTGGCGCAGCTCACCGGCGGCGATTCGCGCGGGCAGGTGGAGGAGCCCGCCCCGGTCGTGGCGTGATCGCGGGGATCCTGGCTCGCGCCGCATGCCGGTCCACGCAGTACGATCCCGCACGAGGCCCGCCTTCGGCTCGTGCGGGATTCTCGTTCTCTTCGCGGTGCGGTGCAGCATGCCGCCTACCTGGGGGATGCGACCGATGCCTGCAGCGCGGCAGCCAGCCCCGCATCGCCGCTCAGGATCTGAGCCCAGGGAAGCTCGAGCCCCTTTCGCTTCCCCTTCCTGGTGATCCTCAGCCGCTCCGGCTCCAGCGTAACGACGTAGATCGTGCCGTCCACCTCGATCTCGCGCTTGAGCGGCTTCTCCAGCTTTGTCACCATTTCGAAAGTTCTCCTGGATCGAGACGTCCCCGCGGTTCTGCCGGCGAGCGCGCCCGGATAGCGGCCCGCAGCCGCGATCCCCTGCCGCGCATGGGAGCGGATTCACCCACGCCGAACTTCCTGAGCGAAGCGCCTCACCGCCCTCGGGCCATCCGCACGCTTGGCGCGGAGCGAAGGAGACGGTCTCCGCCGCGAGCACCGCCATGATCGGTGCCCGTGGGGATCGAGTCGTGCGCCGGCTGACCATTCGGCGGCGAACGATGCCGCTCATGGATGCCGGACGCTCTGGCATGCCGGTGCCGGATGCGGGCCCCGGCGCGTTTTCAGGGTACGGGCAGACACGCAGGTCTGCCCGTCCGCGACCCGTGCGGAGCGCGTTGGTGGGGCGGGGAGGGGCGGGCGCGATGGATCACGCCCCCTTGCTGCGGCTCCACGCGGCCCGGCCCACCGGCCCTACTGATACTGGATGTACAGCGGCTTCGGCTCCAGGCGGAGGAGGTCGCGCGGGGTCATCAGGGGGTGGCCCTGCTTGGTGTCGTTGTGGTAGAAGAGCTTGAAGCCCGCGTACTGCACCGGGTCCCGCACCACGAACGCCTCGTACGAGTCGCGCTTCAGGAAAGGAGGGCCCCAGCCGTCCATGTGGACGACGAACTGCACCTCCGGGCGCAGGCGGATCGACGGCGCGTCGGTGAGCATCCGGCGGGTGAAGCGGTGCACCACCAGCACCTTGGGCGGCAGGTTGTGCTTGCGCACCAGGTCTGCCAGAAAGCCGGCGGCGTAGTTCACGTCCGCGGCGCTCATGGTGCCCACGCGCGTGCCGGGCCGCTGCCCGCCCTTCATGTAGAACTCCGGGTCGAGCCCCAGGTGCACGTCGGGGTTGCGCAGGATCCACTCGAAGCGCGGCAGGAGGCTGCGGATGTTGTCCGTGCCGATCTGCAGGTCCACGAAGAGGATCCCGTTCACCTCGCGCGCCCACTGGTGCACCATCCGCACCGTGGAGTCGCGCACGATGGCGCGGTAGTGCCCGGACGGGCCTGCATCCGCCTGCGCCACCGCTGCTACCAGGTGCAGGCAGGGCTTCACCGGATGCGCCGAGTCCGCGGCGTTCCAGCGGGCCACCTCGCGCTGCAGCCGCTGCAGCATCTCGGCCTTGGGATACTGCCCGAGCGCGCCCATCCGCCGCGATGCCGGGTTGCCGTAGTAGCACACGATCCGCCTGTTCGGCAGGAGCGCGCCGGGAAGCGCGCGCGGGCCCTCCACCGGCCACCCGATGCGCCGCGCCAGCTCCGGGCTCTCCCCCGAGCGGCGCGCCGCCGGCCGCTTCGTGGGCGTGGTGTCGCCCGGCGCTGTTGCGTGCAGCGGGGCGGCGGTAAGCGCGGCGGCGAGGATCGCCGGCCTGAGCAGCGTGCGCGCGGTGATGGTTGGCTTCACGACGGGGTTGTTCCTGGGATGAGTTGCAGGATTGGACTCCCATCAGATACAGCGTGCGCCGCGCCGCCGCCAGGGTCCGCAGCCGCGCGACCGGCGATGCGCACGGCTGCGGCCTCGGAGTATGATGAAACTCCCGCGCCTTTTGACCCGTTGCTTGGCAGGCAGACCGCAACCGGCGGCAGGCGCTACTCCCTCCACCTGCCGCCGATCCACTGTCGAGGGGACGGCGAGGAGGTTCACCATGCCGAAGGCCAGCGCGGCCCCCCGCCCGCCGAACGGGCCCAGCACCACTGGCAACCCTTCTGGGAAAGGCCGGGGCAACAACTGAAGCGGTAGCGACCGAGCCCCCGGGGGAACCTCCCCTTCGGGGGCTCGCAGGTTTCAGGGCGCGCGGATCAGCGCCAGCGCGTTCAATCTTGCTCGAACGCGTACTTGCCTCCGCAGGTCTCGTGGAGCTCGCCCGGATCTGTTCCAAAGAATCCGGACTCTTCCAGGTGGAGAGCCCCGTCTCTCGCGACGATGCGGTACCGGCCGCACATGTGGATGAGGGAAGGTCTTGCGGAGGAGCCGTACGCGAATCGGCAGGACTGAAGATGCTCGACCGGCGTGGGTGATTCAAGCCGCGCTGTCCAAAGAGCTGATCAGCCGAACAGCGCCACCAGCATCGCGCCGCCGCTGATCAGGAGCGCGCCGGCCAGCCGTGTGCCGGCCGCTGCGCGCTCGCGGAGGAGCACAATGCCCAGCACGGTCGCGAACAGGATTCCGGTTGAGGTGATGGCGATTACATATCCCGTCTGCGCGGCGCGGAAGGCCAGGTGAAGGCCGACCTGCTGCAGCGCGAAGCAGCACCCCGCGAGCGCCACGAGCCGGCCCCACGGACTCCCCGCCGCCGGGAGGCCGACCCCCGCCGGCGCCCTACACGCCATCCAGGGAAGCAGCGCCGCCAGCACCAGGCCCGTCCCCAGCGCCAGCGTCACGGCCCACGGGAAAGGCCCGACCGCCGCGATCCCCATCTTGTGCACAAGCGTCGCCAGGCTCCACGCGCACGCCGAGGCGACGGCGTACCAGCTCGCCCGCTCGCGCGCCAGCGATCGCAGCGGCTGGAGCAGCGAGGCGCCCGGCGCGAGCCCCACGCAGTACACCCCCACCGTGACGAGCGCGACCCCGAGCCCCGCCTCGCGCGTGGGCACCTCTTTCAGGAAGACGACGCCGCCCGCCATCACCAGCGGCGGAAGCAGCCCGAGCAGCGGCTGCACGAGCGAAAGGTCGCCCGCGCGCAGGGCGAGCGTGAGGAAGATCGTGCCCAGTACCTCGGGGACCAGCACCATCCCCGCCGCGCGCCAGTAGGCGGGCGACAGCTCGGGCCACGCCCCCAGAGCCGCCACGAGGCCCAGCAGGATCATCCCCGCCACCAGCCGCGCCGCCACCGTAGACACGACGGCGCCGCCGTGCCCGACCGCGCGCTTGAGCGAGAAGCTCGATCCCGCCGAGCCGCAGGCGGAGATGAGTGCCAGGAAGATCCACATGGCCTTCGATTATGGCGGTGCGGGCGGGGGAACGGCAATCACACAGAGACACGGAGAGAACTGCAAGTGCTCGGAGAAGACCCCCAGGCCTTCACCCTGGCGGAGGGCGCCGCGCCGCCGGGGCGGTTCACGATTCAATAAGATCGGAATCGGCCAGCTGATGGGGGCGGGAGACTCCTCGGCGCCAACACCCTTGCGCGCGGACCGTCCCGGGCCAATTGTATCGGTAGTCCAACTCATACGTTTTCGCGGGCGTGGCTGGAGCGGCACACGGCACTCCCCTGCGCACTGCGCTCCATCCGCCGTGCGCACGTCCCGCGAGGGGCACCGGCGTCCGCGGTCCAAACATCTTCTCCACGCCACACCAGAGCGTACGATGAGCCAGGGCCGCGAAGATTCCACGATCTACCGGTTGCTCGTCAACGGCGGCGATCAATACTCCATCGTCCCGGTCAACGGGGCGGTCCCGGAGGGCTGGCGCGACGTGGGAAAGGCGGGGCCCAAGGATGAGTGCCTCGCGTACATCGACCACGCGTGGCCGGACATGCGCCCCCGGCGCGGGCGCGTAGCCGTGCACGCCCCGGGACGCCGGTAGGCCGATCTCGCCGTCTTTGCCGCGCCTGGCCGGTCCCGTCTGGGCGGCGCCCCCCGCCGCCCTCAGCCTCCACGCACACGAAGTTCACGTGTGGCGCGTGCCGCTCGACCTCCCGCCACAGCTCCTCTCAGCCCTCTCCGCGGTCCTCTCCGTCGATGAACAGGCGCGTGCGGCGCGCTTCCGCTTCGACGTCCATCGCACGCGGTTCATCGCGGGGCGCGCCGTCCTCCGCCAGCTCCTCGCGCGGTACGTGAAGATCTGCCCTGAAGAGGTGGTCTTCCGCTACTCCGAGCACGGCAAGCCGTCGCTGGAGGGGGGCGCGGCGGAATCGGAGCTGCGCTTCAACTTTTCCAACGCCGGGGGGATGGGGCTCGCCGCGATCGTCCTCGGCCGTGAGGTGGGGGTGGACCTGGAGGAGCTGAAAGCCGTCTCGGATTTTTCGGGGATCGCGGAGCGCTTCTTCTCCCCCGCAGAGAACGAGGTGCTGCTCGCGCTCCCCGCGCCGTCGAGGGACGCGGCGTTCTTCACCTGCTGGACGCGCAAGGAAGCGTACATCAAGGCGGTGGGGGAGGGGCTCTCCATCCCGCTCGACTCCTTCGACGTGACCCTGGCGCCCGGCGACCCGGCGCGCCTGCTCGCCACGCGCGGCGAGACCGGCGGCGAAGTCCGGTGGAGCCTCCACGAGCTCCATCCCGGCCCCGGGTTCGTCGGGGCGCTGGCCGTCGAGGCTCCCGCGCGGGAGGTGCTCTGCTTCGACTGGGAGCCGCCCGACGCGTAGCCGGCATGCACCAGAAGGGCACCACGCTATGTTGGGGCGTCGGCCATCCCCCCGTTCCTCCGAGCACTGCTGATGACGAGAGCTGCCTTCTCCCGGCGCTGGTTCGTAGGCGCCACCCTCCTCGCCCTCGTGGGCTGCGCGCCGCGCGCGAGCGTCCCCGCACCCATCGGCGAGCCCGCGACCACCGTGTTCGTGGTGCGCCACGCCGAGCGCGCGGCTGAGCCCGCCGCCGATCCGGGGCTGACCCCCGCGGGCCAGGCGCGCGCCGAAGCGCTCCCGCGGGCCGTGCGCGATGCGGGCCGCGTCGCCGCCATCTACAGCACGCAGTTCCGCCGCACCCAGTCGACGGCGGCGCCGCTGGCCTCCGCCCTCGGCATCTCCGTCACGGACCGACCCATCAGCGCCACCAACTCCGCCACCTACGCGCAGGACCTGGCCCGCGAGATCCTCTCCCGCCACGCGGGACAGACGGTACTCGTAGTGGGCCACAGCAACACGGTCCCC
>JAUJMI010000193.1 GCA_030446945.1 Longimicrobium sp.
CGGTAGACGACGAGGAGCAGGACGCAGAACAGGTAGTACGCCAGCAGCGCCCCGCGCACCCACTTCACCACACGCCACGCGCGCGCGCTCCGTGGGCGAGGCGGCGCCGCGGCTTCGGGCGCGGGCGGGCCCTGCCGCGCGGGCGGCTCCCAGAGGAGCGTCTCGTCCGGGTCCTGGTGGGGCGGCTTCCTGTCGTTCATCGGGTGCTCGGGAAAGGTGTTGCGTCGCGGTGGCATCGGGAGCGGATGCAGCCGCAGGAGCCGTTCCGCGGCCGGGGCGGCGCCGCTTTCCAAATCCGGCTGCCGCGGCTAGGTTGCGGAAAAGAGGCGCCGCCGAGCGCGCCGCCGGGCCCATCCAACCTCGCAGTGCCCCATGCCAGCCCAGGAACGGCGACTCGCAGCCACGGAGCGCTCCCCGTACGCGGTGCTCACCGCCACGGTGTTCACGGTGCTCCTCCTCCTGTTCGTGTACAGCGTGGCCGAGGTGCTGCTGCTGGTGTTCCTGGCGGCGCTCTTCGCCGTGTATCTCACCGCCATCTCCGAGTTCCTGGAGGACCGCTTCCGCATCCGCCCGGCGCTGGGGCTGCCCCTGGCGCTGCTCTTCACGGCGGTGGTGGCGACGGGGGTCTTCTGGCTGGTGATCCCCCCCGTTCTGCACCAGACGCAGGAGCTGATCGCCGCGCTTCCCAAGCTGATGTCGCAGGGGGTGGACCGGCTTACGGAGCTGGTGAGCCGCTATCCGATCCTGGCCGCCGCACTCCCGCCCGCCGAGCTCCAGAACCAGATGTCGACGATGATGTCGAGCGCGGGCGGGTACTTCGCGGGGCTGGTGCCGTACCTGTTCGGCACGCTGCACGTGCTCATCAACGGGATCAGCGTGCTGGTGATGGGGATGTACATGGCGCTCCGCCCGGGCCTCTATCGCGAGGGGATCATCTCCCTGACGCCGCCTGTGCACCGCGAGCTGGTCCGCGACATCCTGGCGGACCTGGGGCGCAGCCTGCGCGCGTGGATCGGCGGGCAGATCCTGGCGATGTTCTTTCTGGGCGCGCTCACGTACGTGGGCCTCCTGCTGCTGGACGTGCCCTTCGCGCTGGCGTTCGGGGTGTTCACGGGGGTGGTGGTGATGGTCCCCTTCTTCGGGACGCTGGTCTCCACGCTGCTCCCGGCGCTCTTCGTGCTGGGCTCGGGCGGGCTGGGGAGGGCGTTCCTGGTGGTGCTGCTGGGGGTGGTGATCCACATCGTCGAGGCCAACTTCATCCACCCGCTCATCATGGAGCGGCGGGTGCACCTGCCGCCGGTGCTCTCCATCCTGAGCGTCCTCATCATGGCCGAGCTGATGGGGATGACGGGCCTCCTGGTGGCCGTCCCCGTGCTGGCGACGGCCATGGTGATCGTGCGCCGCATCTACGTCCACCGCCTCCTGGAGGGCAAGGGCTTCCGCCGCTTCGTCCGCGACGCCCCCGCCGAGATCCGCCTCCCGGAGCGCGTCCTGCGCCTGCCCGCGGGCTCCGTGAGCATTCCGGCGGTTTTGGAGGAGGCCGGCGCCGCGCCGAGGTGAGGGAATGGGGAATGGGGAACGGTGGGGGACAGCGGACAGGGGACAGCACGCAGAGGCCCGCGGTCATCCGCCCATTTTGTTCATCCTGAGCGAAGCGCTTCTCGTCCTCTCGTCTGCTCCGGGCTTTGGCGCGGAGCGAAGGATCTACCGTGCGTGTCGAGAGGGCTGCGTGTCGCGCCGGCCTTTCATGCTCGCCGGCTAGATCCTTTGGTCGCCGCGGGAAGTGGGAGCGTGCTGCGGGATTCGGCGAGGCGGCTACCTCAGGCTGACAGAATGTAGGGAATGCGATTCGGGCGACTGCTCTCGCGAATCGCACCAGGCACTTGGCACTTGCTACCAGGCACTTCCTTCCGCACCCACGCCCTTGCAGACTCCCGTGCCCCATACGCTCGCCACACACCGCTACCTGACCCTGGCCGAAGGGCTCTTCGGGCCGCTGACCAGCAAGACGGCCAACAGCGCGATCCGGTACCTGCCGGAGAGGATCGTGGCGGTGCTCGATTCAAGTCAGGCCGGCCAGACCGTGCAGAAGGTGCTGGGGTTCGGCGGCGCCATTCCGGTGGTGGGGACGATCGAGGAGGGGCTGCGCGGAGCCCCCACGGCGCTCCTGGTGGGGATCGCGCCGCAGGGAGGGCAGCTTCCGGAGGCGTGGCGCGGCGTGCTCGCCGCGGCGATCGCGGCGGGGCTCGACGTGGTCAGCGGGCTGCACTTCTACCTGGGCGACGACCCGGAGCTGGCGGCGCTCGCCGAGCGCGCGGGGGTGCAGATCGTGGACCTGCGCAAGCCGCCCTCGGCCCTCCCCGTGTCGCACGGGCTGGCGCGCGACGTGGAGCCGCTCACCGTGCTGACGGTAGGGACGGACTGCAACATCGGGAAGATGACGGCCGCGCTTCAGGTGCGGGACGCGCTCCGCACCCGCGGCGCGCGTGTGGGCTTCGCGGCCACGGGCCAGACCGGCATCCTGATCGAGGGGTGGGGGATCGCGGTGGATTCGGTGGTGGCGGACTTCATCTCCGGCGCGGCGGAGCGGCTGGTGCTGCAGGCGTGCCACGGCAACGACATCGTGCTGGTGGAGGGACAGGGGTCGCTGGTGCACCCCGGCTACTCCGGCGTCACCCTCGGCCTCCTCCACGGCACCCTACCCGACGCGATGATCCTCTGCCACCTACCGTCGCGCACCTTTCCGTACGGCGGCAACGGCGCGTACTCGTGGATGCCGCTCCCCGGTCCGCCGGACGCAGTCCGCCTGTGCGAGGCGATGGTGGAGCCGCTCAAGCCGTCGCGCGTCATCGCCGTGTCGCTGAACACCTGGGACCTGACCGATGCCCAGGCGCGCGACGCCATCGCCCGCGCCGAGGACGAAACCGGGCTCCCCGCCACGGACCCGGTGCGCTTCGATCCGGCGCCGCTGGTGGACGCGGTACTCGCGGAGCAGGCGCGGAAGGCGGAGAGGCGGGAGGCTGGCCGGGGTGGGTCCGGCGGTTGAACCCGCTGCAACGAAAGCGGGAAACCTGCCTTCGCAAGTTGCGGGGGCGGTTTGGTGCCGCATCGCCGGGGGCTGAAGCCCGCGGCTGGAACCACGGGAAGGCGGCTGGAGCCGGCTCGAGAAGCGCGGCAGTGGATCCGGAGTCCGCGGAGGGCGGACTTCGCGTGGTGCCAGCGGCGAATTCATTCGCTCCTGGAACGGGCTGCCCGCCGCGCGGATGATCCTGCCCCAAACATCGAAGCGCCGCCCCCGGACTCGGGAACGGCGCGTCGGTGCTGAGAGCAGGGGGTCAGCTCACCACTGGATGGTGCCCTGCTTGCTGGTGTCGACCTGCTCGGCGTCGCCGGTGGAGAAGAGGAACTTCTCCGTGTTCTCCAGCAGGTACTTGCGGGCTTCGGGGTCGCGCAGATTCAGGCCGTTGTGGTTGATGAGCATCGTCTGGTGCTTCAGCCACTGCGCCCAGCACTCCTGGCAGATCTCCGCCTGGATGCGCTTGCCGAAGTCGTTGTTGAACGGCGGAAAGGGAAGCGCCGGCTTGTTCTGTCCGCAGCGGACGCAGGTAATCTCGGCCATGGGTCGTCCTCGGGTCGTGTCGGGGGCGCGTTGCGGTGGTGCGGCGCGCCGCCCGAATCTAGCTTTGCGGCGCTCCGCCGTCCATCCGATGCCCCCGAGCTGCGCATGACCGAGCCGATCCCCGCGCGCCTTTCCGACGACGGGCGCACCGCCACCTGGAACCCAGCCCTCACCCGCGCCGCGCACGTCATCCTGCAGGTGGCGCTCGGCGACGGGCGTCGCGAGGAGCGGCGGTCGATGAACAGCGGACGCGCGCGCGTGCGCGAGGGGGAGCGGCTCGAGGCCGTGCGCCCCGCCCCTGAAGGGTGAGCCTCAGCGCCGCGCGACGTGGCGGTACACCGCGGCGGAGATGTCCCGCCCGGTCGCCGCGGCGGCGCTCCCCCGCGTGAAGCCGCGGGTGAGGACGACCAGCACGTAGGGCGCGCGGCCCTCGGGGAAGACGATGGCGGCGTCGTGCGCGATGCGGGTGATGTTCCCCGTCTTATTGGCGGAGCGCACCCCCGCCGGGAGCCCGGCCTGGATCATCTCGCGGAACTCCTGCCGGCCCAGGATCCCCAGCATCTCGTCCGTCGAGCGGCGCGACGCGGCCCGTCCGCCGGCGATCGCCTCCATCACGCGCATCAGGCCGTACGCGGTGGCGGCGTTGTTCATCCCCGCGCGAAAGGCGGGGCCGTCCTCCACGCCGCGCAGCACCTTCATCTCGCTCGCGCCCAGGCTGGCAAGGGTGGTGGCGATGCGGCGCGGGTCGGCGCGGTCGATCAGGAGGTTGGTGGCCAGGTTGCTGGAGCGCGTGATCATCCGCTCCAGCAACTCGCGAAGCGGCACGCGCTGGCCCACGCGGGAGTAGAGCGCGGTGTCGCTGTCGTCCGCTCGGCCGAGTGTGTAGGTGCTGCCGTCGGCGATGCTGCGGAACTCGTTGCTCACCGGGACGGGCTCGTCCATGCGCAGCTCGCCCGCGTCGGCGCGGCGGAAGAGCTCCAGCATCACGGGCACCTTCATGGTGCTGGCGGCGTGCATCGTCTTGCGCGCGTCGATCAGCAGCGAGTCGCCCGTGGCGAGGTCGCGAAAGGCGACGGAGACCTCGGCGGTGTCGCCGGCAGCGCGGCGGATGATGTCGCGCACCTCCGCCTCCAGGGCGGCGTGCGCGACGGGGCGGAAGCTCGCCGCGGGCGCGCAGGCGGCCAGCAGGAGGAGGGGCGCGAGGGTGCGTGCGAGCATGGGCGCGGCCGGTTGGATGGTCTGAACGCGAGTCCCCGCAACGTACGCCGCTGATGCGCGCGGGGAAATGGGGCCGTGCGGTCCGCCCTTGGCCGGCAGCGACCGGCGACCAGCCCTGCAGTTCGGGAGTGGGAGCGGTGCGGCCCGTGGCCTGCAACATGCTTGAACACTTCCCCCTTTCCCGAGGCGAGCCGGCAGCCGAGATGGAGATCAACATCAACTGCAGACTCGCCGCGGCGCTCGCCGGGCGGATGCGCGAAGCCCGCGAGGACCTCACGCGCCGCTGGCTGGAGCGGATCGTGGCGCGCGTGGAGATCGACCCCAACCGCGTCTTTCCCACCGACGACCTGCTGGACCACGTCCCGCTGCTGATGGACCGCATCGCGGACTACATGGAGGATCCGGCGGACGAGATCAGCGCCGACGCGCCGGTCACCGCCAAGGCGATCGAGCTGGGGGAGCTGCGCTACTCGCAGGGCTTCGACGCGCACGAGATCCTCAAGGAGTACGAGATCCTGGGCGGCGTCCTCTTCGCCTTCCTGGTGCGCACGGTGGGCGACATCGACGAGGAGTGCACGCGCCCCGAGCTGCTGGCGTGCGCGCATCGCCTCTTCCGCGCCGTCGCCGTCATCCAGCAGGTGACCACCACACATTACCTGCGCCTGGCCGCCGAGCGGGTGAACGAGCGCGAGGAGCGGCTGCGCGGCTTCAACCGCATGGTGTCGCACGAGCTCAAGAACCGCATCGGCGCCGTGCTGGGCGCCGGGCAGCTCCTGGCCGACCCCGACATCTCGGCCGACCCGTCGCGGCGCGAGCGCTTCTCCGGCATCGTGGTGGACAACGCGCAGGCGATGCAGGGGGCGCTGGAGAACCTGATCGAGCTGTCTCGGATGGACCCGGGGATGCGCCGCCAGCGCAATGTGGTGCTCCCCAGCGTGGTGGCGGAGGCGGCGCGGCAGCTCCGCGAGATGGCGCAGTCGGCCGGCGTGGAGGTGCGCATCGACCCCGAGGTGCCGCAGGTGGAGGTCAACGCGGCGGCGGTGGAGCTGGCGCTCACCAACTACCTGTCCAACGCCATCAAGTACTCCGATCCCGCCGCCGTTCCGCGCTGGGTGCGGATCGGCGGGCACCTGGAGCCGGGCGGGGAGCTGGTGGTGGAGGTGGAGGACAACGGGCTGGGGGTGCCGCCGGAGAAGCGCGCCGACCTCTTCACCCGCTTCTTCCGCGCGCACGGCGAAACGGTCACGGGGATCGAGGGCACCGGACTGGGGCTGAGCATCGTGCGCGAGACGGCGGAGGCGCTGGGCGGGCGGGCCTGGGCGGAGTTCGACCGCCCCGAGGGCTCACGCTTCCTGATCTCGCTCCCCTCGCGCCGAGCCGAGGACCGGCAGGCGGCACTTCCCCAGGCGGACGGGGAGGGCTAGCTTTTGCGAACCGCTACACCACCACAGAGAGGATACGGCCAGAAGGGGGAGAGTGACATCCGTGTCCTCTCCTTGCTCCTCCGTGTCTCTGTGTGAAACCGCCGTTCCCACATCTTTGAGCATCTGCTGACCATGTCAGAATCTACGGTCCTGGACGCGGGGCGCCGCACCACGCGTGTGGATGCGCTCAAGCGGGCCATCGACGACCACATCAAGTACACCCTGGCCCGCGACCGCCACTCGGCCACCGAGCGCGACGTGTACATGAGCGCCGCGTGGGCGCTGCGCGACCGCATGGCCGGCCAGTGGGCCGACACGCAGGCGCGCTACCACAACCAGAACGCCAAGCGCGTCTACTACCTGTCGCTTGAGTTCCTCATGGGGCGCACCTTTGGGAACGCCATGCTGAACCTGGGGATGGGGGACGCCGCCGCCGAGGCGCTTGTCGAGGTGGGCTACCGCGTGGAGGAGCTGGAGGAGGTGGAGCCCGACGCCGGCCTGGGGAACGGCGGCCTGGGGCGCCTCGCCGCCTGCTACCTGGACTCCATGGCCACGCTGGAGCTTCCCGGCTACGGCTACGGCATCCGCTATCAGCACGGGATCTTCAAGCAGGCCATCGCGGGCGGCCGTCAGCTGGAAAAGGCCGACAACTGGCTGCGCGACGACAACCCGTGGGAGATCGCCCGCCCCGACCGCACCTACCCGGTGAAGTTC
>JAUJMI010000194.1 GCA_030446945.1 Longimicrobium sp.
CCCATCTCCACCACGAGCACGCCGTCGCTGAGCGCCGCGATCAGGCGGTTGCGGCGGGGGAAGTTGCCGGCGTTGGGGTCCTCGCCGGGGGCGAGCTCGGTGACGAGGAGACCCCGCTCGCGCATGCGGGTGAAGAGGCGGTGGTTCTCGGGAGGGTAGACGCGGTCGATCCCCTGCCCCAGCACACCGACGGTCGCGCCGCCCGCGTCGAGTGCGGCGGCGTGCGCGGCGGCGTCGATCCCCTTCGCCATCCCGCTGACGATGGCGTAGCCGGCGCGCACCAGCTCCGCCGCCAGCGACGCGGCGGCCTGGCGCCCGTACGGCGTGGGCGCGCGGGTGCCCACCACGCCGATCCCCGCCGTCCCCAGCAGCTCCAGCCGGCCGCTGGCGAACAGCAAAAAGGGCGGATCCGGGAGGAGGCGGAAGGCGGCCGGGTACTCGGCGTCGTCCGGCGTGATGGCGACGGCGCCGACGCGGTCCATCAGCTGCTGCGCGTAGCGGGCCCGCTCGCGCCCCGCGGGCGACCCCGCGTCCACCACGCGGCGCGCCATCTCCGCGCCGAAGCCGGGGAGCGCCGCGACGGCCGCATGCGACGCGTTCAGCGCCCGCTCCGCCGTGCCGAAGCGGGCCAGCAGGGCGCCGATGCGGCCGGGCCCGATGCGCGGGACCAGGGCCAGCCTGAGGAGCGGCTCCAGCGCGGCGGGGTCGAGGGGCATTCGTGCGTCAGGGGCGCCAGGGCTCGGGCTCTTCGCCCGCGGCGACCTCCTCGGCCACCACGCGGGCGGCGTGCGTCCACAGCCCTTCCAGCAGCGCGTCCAGCCCGCGTCGCGCGACGGACGAGATCACGAACTGCCCCCACGCGTCGGGCGCATCCACCCGCGGCTGCTCCCAATCGGGCGGAAGCAGGTCGGCCTTGCTGAAGACGACGCAGTGCGCCTTGGCGGCAAGCTCGCCGGAATAGCGCGACAGCTCCTCGCGCAGGCGGTCGTACTCCGTCTGCGGCTCCAGAGCGTCGGCCGGGATCAGGATCGCCAGCGTGCGCGTGCGCTCGATGTGGCGCAGGAACTGGTGCCCCAGCCCCTTCCCCTCGTGCGCCCCCTCGATGATCCCCGGGATGTCCGCGATCACGAACGAGCGGTGGTCGCTCAGCGTCACCACCCCCAGGTTCGGGGTGAGGGTCGTGAAGGGATAGTCCGCGATCTTGGGCGTGGCCGCGGAGACGGCGGAGAGGAAGGTGGACTTCCCCGCGTTCGGCTCGCCCACCAGCCCCACGTCGGCGATCAGCTTGAGCTCCAGCACGATGCGCCGCTCGTCGCCCTCGGCGCCAGGATCGGCGCGGCGGGGCGCCTGGTTGGTGGCCGTGGCGAAGGCCGCGTTGCCGCGCCCGCCGCGTCCCCCGCGCGCCACCACCACCTCATCGCCGGGGCTCAGCAGCTCGCCCAGCAGCTCCTCCGTCTCGTCATCCTTGACCACGGTGCCCAGCGGCACGCGCAGGACGAGCGGCTCGCCGTCGCGCCCGGTGCGGTCGTAGCCCTGCCCGCGCCCCCCCGGCTGCGCCTTGTAGTGCTGCTGGTAGCGGTAGTCCATCAGCGTGGTGAGCTGCGGATCGGCCCGCAGGATGATGTCCCCTCCCTTGCCGCCGTTGCCGCCGTTGGGCCCGCCGTGCGGCACCCCCGTCTCACGGCGGAACGACACCTCGCCGCCGCCGCCGTCGCCGGCTTTTACCTGGATCGTCGCGTGGTCTAGGAACACTTAGGGGACGGGGAACAGGGAATAGGGAATAGGGAATAGCAAGCTGTTTCGTGGTGCTCCCCCTCTCCGGAGGAAGAGGGACGCCCTCTCCTGTTATCGGGAGAGGGGGCCGGGGGGTGAGGGCCGCCGGATCGCGCCCCACAGCGCGCGGACGTCCTCCGCGCGCTGGTCATCGAGGTAGCCGCACGCCGCCTCGACGGCTTCGTCCACCTCTTCGACGCTGGCGCCGGCATTGAGAGAGCCGCGCAGGTGCGAGTGGAGCTGGCGCGGCACGTTCCACACCGCCAGCAGCGCGGCGATGCACAGCTCGCGCGTCACCAGGTCCAGCCCCGGGCGGCCGATCACGCGGCCGTAGCCGCCGGTCGCCATCCAGCCGTCCACGTCCGGGTGCAGCGAGCCGACGTTGGCACGCAGCTTCTGGTAGTTGGAGCCATAAACCGTGGCGCACACCGCCTCGCCGCGCGCCTCCCACTCCCGCGCGTCCTCGCCGAGCGAGGGGGAGGCAAGGCGGCCGCTGACCTCGCGCCAGAGCGCCAGCGCGCTCAGCGCGTCCGGGAAGCCGACGAAAAGGTGCGACTGGAGGAGGACCTCCTCGACCGCGACGGGCTCGGCAGCGGCGGCGGCCTCCATGGCGGCGTGGATCGCGGCGGAATCGCGCGTGGCGAGCGATGCGGAGAGGCGCAGCAGGGCGGCGTCAGGCATCCGGCGTCGTGAGGTGGATGCGGGGACGGAGCTGACCGACCGTCTCGCCGCGCGTGTTCACCACCTCGGGGAAGACAAAGGTGTGCAGCCGCCCCAGGTCGTCCTCCGAGATCAGGTCCAGCTCGCGCAGCACGGCGACGATGGCGGGGCCGGCCGCGCGCTGGGCTCCATCCTCCACCTTGAGCGCGATCCCCAGCTCCGCGCCGGGGACGCCGACGCAGTAGACGCCCTCCGCCCCGATCTTGGCGAAGGCGCGCCCGCCGGCCACGCGCGTCAGCTCGGTGCAGATGCGCCCCTCGCCGGCCACCATCTCCGGGTGCGCGGTCATCGCTTCCACGATGCGCGAGGGGCCGGGCTCGCCCGCGCGCGCCGCGGCCGCGAAGCCCGCGTACGCCAGCGCCATGTGCCGCAGCGGGAGGGCAAAGGTCACCACACCGCACCCGTCCGTGCCCAGCCCCACCGCCTCCTGCGGCACCCGCGCCCAGCGCGCCACCTCGCCCAGCATGCGCCCCTGCACCGGGTGCTCCACCCGCTGGTACCCGTCCGTCTCCCAGCCGTGGGCGCGGGCTAGCAGGAGCATCCCGGCGTGCTTCCCGGAGCAGTTGTTGTGAAGCCGGCCGGGCGCCAGCCCCGCCTCCTCCAGCTCCTGCCGCGTGTGGTCGTCGAAGGGGGGATGGGCGCCGCACGCCAGCGCCTCCGGCGTGCACCCGGCCTTGGCCAGGATCGACTCCGCGGCGGCCACGTGGCGCGCGGTCCCGGCGTGCGAGCCGCAGCAGAGCGCAAGCTCGGCGGAGGTGATGCCGAAGCGCTCGGCCGCGCCGTCGTCCACCAGCGCGAGCGCCTGGAGCGGCTTGGACGAGGAGCGGATGAAGGTGCACAGCTCCGGGTCGCCCGTGGAGGCCCGCAGCACCCCCCGCGCATCGACCACCGCCACGTGCACGCGGTGCCAGCTCTCCGGCACGGCGTTCCTCACCACCTCCACCACGCTCTCCGCTTCCGTCATCGCAGTTCGACCCCAGGGACACACCGCCGTGGGGGTTCCCGCAGCGGACCCGTAAAATAAAGGAGGAGAGGCACCTTGGCACCCCTCCTCCCCTGCCCGCAGCTGGCCGCTTTTACCTGCCGCCGCTCTTTATCTCCGGCTCGCCGTCGCCGGCTGCCGGCTGCGCACCGCTTCGGCCGCGCGGAAGAGCGCCGCCTGCGTGGGCGAGGTCCTCGCCAGCCGCAGCGCCTCCTGCAGCACCCGGTCAGTGGCGTCGTTGCGCTGGGCCGCCACGGACTCGCCGAAGCGCGCCCGCGCGACGGCGTTCACCAGGCGCAGGTCCACGTAGCGTTGCGCGGCGTCGTACTGGGCGCGCGTCACCCCGATCCCGGCGCGGGAGATCCGCTCGTACAGCGCATTGCGCATGGCCGGCGTCACCTGGAAGTCGGGGGTGAGCCCCGGCGCGTTGCGGCCGTACTCCACCGCGTAGCGCAGCAGCTCGCTCTCCCACTTCCCCAGGTCCTTGGCCAGGGCGCGGAAGAAGTCCCTCTCCACCGCGGTGGCCGAGTCCTGCTTCAGCACCAGGTCAGGCACGATCCCGCCACCGCCGTACACCGTGCGCCCGCCGTCCGTGCGAAAGGGCTGCCGCTTGATCGTGTCCTGCAGCATCGGCGTCCCCGACCGGCTCACTTCCGCGGTGTCCTCCGCGGCCAGGCCGTCCTCGTCCTCCTCGTGCTCCTTCTGGATGGAGCGCCCCACCGGCGTGTACCACTTGGCGGTGGTCATCTTGAGGAAGTTGCCCCCCGAGAGGGGGAAGAGCGACTGCACCGAGCCCTTGCCGTACGTGGGGCTCCCCACCACCAGCGCGCGGTCGTGGTCCTGCAGCGCGCCGGCCACGATCTCCGCCGCGCTGGCCGAGTACTCGTCCACCAGCACGACCACCGGCAGCTCGGGATACGACGCGTCGTCCCGGGCCCGAAAGGTCTCGCTCTCGCGCGGGTCGCGGGCGCGGGTCTCCACGATGGCCTGGCCGGACTTCAGGAAGAGGTCCGACACCGAGACGCCCTGGTTGAGCAGGCCGCCCGGGTTGTTGCGCAGGTCGATCACCAGCGACTTCATCCCCTCGCCCTTGAGGCGGGCGATGGCCGCGCGGATCTCTTCGGTGGAGGTTTCCGCGAAGACGGTGAGGTTGAGGTAGCCCACCCCCGGCGCCGCCATGTACGCGTACGGCACCGACTTCACGCGGATCTCGTCGCGCACGATGCGAAAGGTGACCGGCTCGTCGACGCCCACGCGCAGCACCTTGATGGTGACCGGCGACCCCTTGGGGCCGCGCAGCACCTTCACCGCCTTCTCGTCGCTCCACCCCTTGGCGTCCTGCCCGTCGATCTCGATCATGCGGTCGCCCACGCGCACGCCGGCGCGCTCCGCCGGGGTGCCGGGAAGGACGCCCACCGCGGTGATGTAGTTGTCGCGCGGCGCGATCTGGATCCCCACCCCGCCGTACTCGCCGCTCGTGGCCAGGTGAAGCTGCGCGTACTCCTCGGCGGACATGAAGGTGGTGTGCGGGTCGCCCAGCTCGCGCAGCATCCCCTTGATGGCCTTCTGGTACAGCTCCGAAGCGGGCTGCGGGTCCACGTAGCGCGTCTGGACGTAGCGGACGACCTCGTCGAAGAGCTGCGCGCGCTGGAAGACGCTGTCCTCGCGGACCCCCTGCTGCAGGAGCCAGCCGCCGGACACGAGTGCTACGCCGGCCACCAGCGCGGGGGCGACGACGGTGCGATGGAGCTTCATTCCGCCTCCGAAGGAGCGATGCGGGGAGGCCGCGGGGAAACCGCGGCTCGTGCTGCTTAGCTTGTAAACCCGCCCCGCGGAAAGGTTTCCGGAAAGCGGGAGGCGAGCGCTCCGACCACTCTCGTGTGGACCTCGGCTGGGGACGCACCCGCGTCCACCCGCACGACTCCTGCCACGCGGTCGGCCATCCGGCGGTACGCGGCGGCCACGCGGGCGTGGAACTCGGCCCCCGCGCGCTCCATCCGGTCGGGGTCCATCCCGGCCGCCTTCTGGCGCCGCGCGCCCTCTTCGGGATCGAGCTCCAGGAGGATGGTGGCATGAGGAGATACGCCGCCGGTGGCGATCCGGTTGCATTCGGCGATCTCGTCCGCCGGCAGCCCACGCCCGGCGCCCTGGTAGGCGAGGGTGGAGAGCTCGAAGCGGTCCGCGATCACCACCCGCCCGCCGGCCAGCGCGGGGCGCACCACCTGGTCCACGAATGCGGCGCGGGCGGCCAGCATCAGGAACAGCTCGCTCCGTGCCGGCACGGCCAGCTCCAGGTCCGCGAGGACGGTGGCGCGCACCCGCTCGCCCAGCGGCGTGGACCCCGGCTCGCGCGCCACCACCGGCTCGCGCCCCCACGACGCGAGCAGCTCCGAGAGCAGCCGCACCTGCGTCGTCTTGCCGGAGCCTTCCACCCCTTCGAAGGCAAGGAACAGGCCCCGCGGGTCCGTCGCTGGAGTCATGTTTGGTGGGTGGGTCCGTGGCGAGTGAACTCGCGGCAACAACAGCACCAGGAGCGAATGAATTCGCCGCCGGAACAGATCCGACGTAGGGGCGCGATTCATCGCGCGCGCCCTCCGCCCTGCCTCCATCGCAGCCGTGCGCACCCGATCCCGTAGCGGCAGCCCCACGGCTGCCCGCGTCTCGCGATGCGCCGCGGCCTGCCTTTCCGGAGCGAGTCGATTCGCCGCTGGAACCGCGCGAAGTCGGCCTCCGCGCGAGCTCGTGGCGAGGCCAGTTCGAGGGCCATGGGACGCGCGCCCAACATGGGGTGTCCCGGTGCCCTCGGGAGAGCCCGTTTCCTTCGCTCCGCGCACAGCGGTAGAGACGGGGAGAGCTCGGAGCAGCGCTCCACTCAGGAGGCGTCGGCTCCATGCCGCGGCTCACGAGACCGCTTCAGCGGTCTTCCCGTGGTTCCAGCCGGGGGCTTCAGCCCTCGGTGCCCACCCCCCGCAACGCCAACGCGGCCCGGCGCCGTAAAGACACCGGGCCGCGTCGTGCAGAGTGGCTCAGCGGGCGAGGAGCGTCACCGAGACGGAGCCGCGCCAGAACGGCTCCTCGAAGCCCGCCGCGTCACCCCCGCGCGAGCCGCGCTCCACCGCCGCGTCCAGCATCGCCGCGCCGCGGCCCAGGCGCGCGCCGATGCCCGCCGTCAGGGCGCGCTCGTCCGGGAACGCCACGTCCGTCCCCACCCAGCGGAAGGGGAGGCGCGCCATGCGGGCGCCCACCCGCAGCGGGAGCGTCTGTCCCAGAAGGGTGAAGCCGTCGTACTCGAGCCCGCCCGAGAGGTTCAGCGCGTCGCGCGCGCCGCCACGGTTGGTGATGTCGTCGTCGGCCGTGCCCCACCCGGCCCAGCGGCCGGAGGCGGCCAGCAGCAGGTTCCCCGCCACACGGGCGCTGGCGCCCACGTCCACCGTCATGGGAAGCGAGTAATCCTTCTCCGCGACCGTGGAGTCGTCGGGGCTGGCGTTCA
>JAUJMI010000195.1 GCA_030446945.1 Longimicrobium sp.
GGAGCGGCAGCCAGAGGGCGCCGCCCCTCGCACTCCACCTCCTGAACGGAGCACCACGCGGTTCGTGCCTCCGCGCCGGATTCGGGCGCGGAGTGAAGGAAGCGCTCCATGCCGCCGGCTGGCCGCGGGCCCATGTTCCTCGGTCCGTGCCCGTACGGACCGCGGCTCCGGGGCCGTTCGGTACGGGTGGCGTCGGTCGTCTCCTTCACTCCGCGCCCCGCGAGCGCATGGATGCAGATGCGGTGCAGCGCTCCGTTCAGGAAGTAAGCGCAGGTTAAAAAGCTTCTGAGGGAGCCGTCTCGCCGGACCACTCCCGCATCGAAACGGGGGAGAGGCGCGCCGGCCTCTCCCCCAATCCGCGACCTCGGTGCGGCGATGCTACCCGCGGCCGTAGCGGTCCTCCAGGCGGATGAGGTCGTCGAGCTCGGGGGTGCTGACCTCGAGGATGACGGAGTCCTCCAGCGCCTCCACGCGGTGCACGTCGCCGGGCCGGACGGTGATGCACTGGCCCGGCTCCATTTCGAAGTCCGTGCCGTTGAAGTGGTACAGGAGGCGGCCGGACAGGAGGTACATCGTCTCCTGCTTGCGCTCGTGCTTCTGCAGCGAGAGCGCGTGCCCGCGCGTGACCTCCAGGATCTTGCCGGCGTAGCGGTCCTCGTGGGCGTACCACACCTCGCGCCCCCACGGCTTGTCTACGATCCTGGGCGCGACTACGGGAACGGCGGGATTCGCGGGCACGGTCATTGGGCTCGATGGTTCGCCGCACGAGGGCGGGTTCGGATTGCGGCCCCGGAACCCGGTGCCGCCAAAGCTCTTCGACGGCGGCGCAATGTAACGCGGAGGCGCGACGTCCAACAACCCCGCACGCGCGGCTTGCAGAACCGCCCACCCGCGCGGTACCCTGCGCACGCGGACCGCGATCGCGCACGAGCAGCCCACGCCCCTGGAGACGCGTACTTGATCGACTTCCACAGCCACCTCGTCCCCGGAGTGGACGACGGCGCGGCCGACGTGGAGCAGGCCCGCGCGGCCCTCGCGGAGCTGCGCGGGCAGGGGGTGCACACCGCCATCACCACGCCGCACCTGAGCGGCGCGCTGACGAAGCACCCTGGGAAGCTGCGCGCCCGCTTGGACCGGGTGGAGGCGCAGTGGAAGGAGCTGCGCGACATCGCCGCCGGCCACGACCCCGGGCTGCGGCTGGAGCTCGGCGCAGAGGTGATGCTGGACACCGACACCCCGGACCTCTCCGACCCGCGCACCCGGCTGGCGGGGACCGCGTTCGCGCTGGTCGAGTTCCCGCGCATGCTGGTGCCCGTGAACGCGGAGCAGACCCTCTCATACCTCCTGGAGCGCGGGTGGACGCCGATCGTGGCGCATCCCGAGCGCTACCCGAACCTCCACGAGGAGCTGCGCGACGCCGCGGAGTGGCGGCGCATGGGCGTCCGCCTGCAGGTGAACGCGGGGGCGCTGATGGGCCGCTTCGGAAGGGAGGCGCAGGGGCGCGCATGGCGGCTCCTGAGGCTCGGCTGGGCGGACTACCTGGCGAGCGACTACCACGCGCGCGGCCGGCTGGCGCTGGCGGGCGCGCGCGACCTGCTGCACTCGCGCGGCGGCGAGGAGCAGGCCGCGCTCCTCCTGGAAACCAACGCAGCGCGCCTCCTGACGGGCGAGCCGCCGCTGGAAGTGCCGCCGCTGGAGGTGCCCCCGCCTCTCTGGAAGCGCATCCTGCGCCGGGGGGAGTAGATCCGCGTGGGCGGTTCGGGCGTACTGCTGAAGGCCGGAGCCCTCCCCCATCCATCCGAATCCGTATGCAGCCATCGACCCGCACACCCCTCCCGGGGTACTCGCTCCATCCGCCCGGCGAGGCGGATGCGCGCGCGGCGCTCCAGCGCGTCTTCGGCGCCGAGCGCGGCGCCGAGCGCTGGTCCGAGGCGTGCCGCGCCGCGGGCCTCGAAGTAGGCCGCGTGGAGTACGGCCCCCCGTTCGAGCGCGCCATCGCGGCGCTCTCCGCGCAGGGCGGCTCCACCGCGGTCGTCGCCCGCTCGATGGAGATCCGCCTGCGCACGTACACCCGCCTCGCCGCCAGCGGGGCGGCAACCGCCGCCGGAGCCTCGCGATGACCGCATACGATCCGCTGTACGACGCCGCGCGGCTGCAGGAGATCGCGGACCTGGACCTCCTGTCGCCCGAGGTCGACCCGATCCTGGCCGACGTGGCGGCGCAGGCCGCGGCGCGGCTGGAGCTTCCCGTCTCGCTGATCAGCGTGGTGCTGGACGAGGCGCTGCACGTGGCCGGCTCGCACGGCATCGACGGGCTCTGGCTGTCCGAGACGCGCGGGCACCCGGTGGAGTGGTCGTTCTGCGCCACGTCGGTACGCACCCGCGACGCCTTCGTCGTGGAGAGCGCCGCCACGCATCCCGAGCACGCCGCCAATCCGCTCGTCACGCAGGACGGCGTGCGCTGCTACGCCGGCGTGCCGCTCATCTCGTCGCGCGGGTACGTGCTGGGCAACCTGTGCGTCGTGGGCCTGGAGGAGCGGAGCTTCTCCCCCGCCGACGTGGAGGTCCTCCGCGACCTCGCCCGCGAAGCGGTCCGCCGCATCGAGGCGCGCCGCGCGGCGTAGCGGACGGCAACCGCGCATGCAGGAGAAGAGGCACGGCGAGCCATCTCTCCGTGCCTCTTCTGCATGTCTGCGTGGCACCCGCCGTTCCGCGAATCAGAAGAGGACGCCCACCGAGAGCCGCAGCGTCGGGATCACCAGCTCCGCTTCGCCGCTGGCGGCCGTGACGGGAAAGAGGCGCTTCCCGCCGCCGCCGTAGCCGTAGTAGAAGCGGCGGTCCACGCCCATCGTATGGCTCCGCGCCACCTCGAAGCCCACGCCGAGCGCGGTGAAGGTGTCCTCGCCGCCCGGCGCCACGTTCTCGCCGCGCACCCAGGTGGGTCCGAACGTCAGGCCGAACGAGACGCCGTTGAGGCCGTCGGCGGAGGGGTAGTAGCGCACCTTGCCCTCCAGGGTGGCGTAGTTCAGCTCGCCCGTCTGGTGCGTCGCGCCCGACCCGAGCTCTTCGTAGCTGTAGCCGTCGGCCGAGAAGTAGCTCGACCCCAGACCCAGCGACAGCGTCGGCGCCACCACGCGTTCGTAGTCACCCGCGTAGAAGCCGAAGAGGAAGTGGAAGGGGAGGAGCGAGAGCGACTGCGTCCTCTCCGCGGGAAAGGAGTCATCGATCTGCGCACGGGCCGGCGCGGCGCAGAGGAGCGCGGCAACGGCGGCGGTGAGGGCACGCTTCATCTGGGGATCTCGCGATTGCTTGGGAGGATCGTGGATGCGCCGTGCGCATCCGGACGCTCCCAAGTTGCCATCGGCGGGGCAAGCGCGCTGTACGTCGCGCTACGTAGCCCGGCGCCGCGCAGTACGTAGCCGCCCCGGCGGATGCCTCATCTCCTGCGCAGCAGCACCGCGTCCTTGTGGTTGTTGATGCCCCGCTCAGCGGTAGTTCAGCACTTCAAAGTACCTCGACCACTCTCACGGGCTGTGTTCGTCTTCGGGCCTCGTAGCTCACTCCCAACGGCCCCCGGCCGCGAGCTGCGTTCATCCCACGCTCTGAGACGCTCCGCGGCGTCTGCAAGGCCGACTGCCGAGAACAGTCGCACCGGACGGAGCAAGCACCCTTGCACAGTTTCTGTGCAAACGCCTGCACGAAATCGGTGATAGGTCGCACGCCCGGCAGCGCACCAGATGCGCACCGGCACCCTGGTATCCACCCCCGGCGGCCGTCGCCGGAGTGCCCGGGCCACGGGTGCACACGGTGGCCTGCGGCGGAGCCCGCCCCGCCGTCTGCCAGCATGTGGAGGCGTGGATTGGTCGATCGCGACGCCGGGTCGCGGGGGACGAGGGGAGGTGTCCGCCGCGCGCGAAGCACTGGCGCGGAAGTCCCGACAACCATGTCGCGCAAACGACTTAGCCGCCAGCGTGCACTCACGGCCGTAAGCGGAATCGGGGGACGCGGCCCCGCCGGGCAGCAAGCGAGCGGCGCCCGCCTCGGCCCGCGCGGAGTGCAGACGCGCAATGCCATTGCGTCTCGATCCGCTGCACGACGCGGCGCGTGGGGAGACTGCTCCGGACGGCCCCGCCGAGGCAACGGGGCGGTCTCGATTCGCGCGGCACGGTTCCGGCACAGTTCACGGGCGGAGGCGCACCGAGAATGCCGACCGAGACCCCCGCCATCTCCTTGGGCGGGCACGGATGAGGACACCTCCGGTACGAGTTCGCTGGGTAGGAAGCCCCGTCGCCGCACACGCGGTGGCGGGGCTTCGCATGTCGAGGGGTCAGTCGCACTGCAGGTGAACGTGCTCAGCGGACAGGTGACCGTCTTCCAGTTCCAACAGTAGCAAGGGTCCGCCCCCCCGGAAACTCGGGGCGGCGGGAATAGTGGGTGAGGGCGCCCGATCGGCTCCCTCACCCACTAGTTGCCGAAACGAAGGATGGGGAATGAGGGCGTGGCAGGCGTGCCCGCAGTCGCCCGCGCCGGAGTCCAGGGGCAAACACTCCGCCCGAGTCCCGGTCAGGCCGGGAGCTTCAGGGTAAAAACGCTTCCCATCCCCGGCGTGCTCTCCACGACGAGGTTGCCGCCCATCCCGCGCGCGAGCTGGCGGCTGATGGCGAGCCCCAGCCCCGTTCCTTCCTGCGGGCGCGTCAGGTCGGAGCGCACCTGCACAAAGGGCTCGAAGACCGCCGCGATCTTGTCCTCCGGAATGCCCACCCCCGTGTCGCGCACCGTGAAGCAGATGCACTCTCCCGCGCGCTCGCAGTCCAGGTGGATGCGGCCGCCGGGGTGGGTGAACTTCACCGCGTTCGAGAGCAGGTTGACCAGGATCTGGCGCAGCTTGTCCGCGTCGGCGCGCACGGATAGGGAGCGCTCCGTCGCGCCGGCGACCAGCGCCAGCTCCTTGGCGCGCGCCTGCGGAAGCACCAGTGCCTCGGCGGCCTCGAGCGCTTCCCGCACCGGCACGTCCTCGATGTCGTATTCGACGGTGCCGGTCTCCAGCTTGGTGTAGTTGAGCACCTCGTTGACCAGCCCCAGCAGGTGCTTCTGGCTGAGCTGGATGCGCCCGAGGTCCACCCGCTGCGCCGGAGTGACGGGCCCGCGGATCCCCAGCTCGATCAGCTCCGTGTAGCCGCCGATGGCGTTGAGCGGCGTCCGCAGCTCGTGGCTCATCACGGAGAGGAACTCGCCCTTGGCGCGGTTCGCCGCGTCCGCCTCGGCGCGCGCCTCCTCGTACTGGCCCAGCAGGTCGCGCAGCGCGTACTGGCGGGCGCGGTTGTGCAGCGCCGCCCGCATCACCGAGATCAGGGAGGCGGGAGGAACCGGGCGGTCCAGCAGCACGACGCTCCGGCCGGCGCTCAGCTCCGCCAGCGCGGCCAGGGGCGGCGACGGCGCCTCCGAGCTGGCCACGAAGAGCTGCACGGGGCAGTCGGACCATGCCGGCTGCTCCTCGAGCGTCTCGGCCAGCAGCCGCACCGCCGACATCGAGGAGAGCGCTTCCTCCACCAGGAGCACGGCGCCGGCACCCTCCCGCAGCGCGCCGCAGAGCTCGTCCATCCCCTGGCACACGGTGGCCCCCAGCCCCGCACGTGCCAGCGCCTGCCGCGCCAGCTCCGCGGTGCGGCCCACGGGGGCGAAGATCAGGACGCGGAACTCGGCGGCGCCGAAGTCGGAGCTCGTCCCCAGCCGCGGGAACGCCGGACCCGCGGCCGGCTCACTGCGGGGGCGGTGCATCGGCCAGGTCCATCAGGGAAGCGTCGGGCCCGTCGAAGGTGGGGCTCCCCGATAGCACGCCCCGGAAGCCGGTCAGCGGCTCCCCCACCTCGATCCCCTGCTGCGTGATCTGGAACTCGCGGATCCCGTGGCCGTGCCCCCCGTACCGCTTCTTGAAGACGGAAATCGCCCGCCGGATCGCGCCGTCCGCCTCAAAGTGGCGGAGGAGGAGCACCGTGTCCGCCCGGTAGCTCACGTCCACGGGGCCGCCCAAGGTGGGTCCCAGCACGCCGTGCTGCGCCACGATCAGGATGGAAAGCACGGTCTGGCTGCTGAGGTAGGTGAGCAGCTCGTGCATCTGCGTGATCAACATGCGCTCGTCCGGCATGGCGCTCATGTAGCCGGTGAGGCTGTCGATGACCACCAGCCGCACCTGCCTCTCCTGCACCTGCGCCCGTACCAGGTCCGCGAACTCGCCCGGCGACACCTCGCCCGTGTCGATCTCGCGGAGCGTGATCATCCCCGACTCCAAGTAGGGGCGGATCGTCATCCCGATCCCCTCCGTGCGGTGGATGAAGGTCTCGGGTCGCTCGTCGAAGAGGAAGATGATGGAGCGCTCGCCGCGCTGGGCGGCCGCGTGGGTGTAGTGCGAGGCGAGCGAGCTCTTGCCGGTGCCCGAAGGCCCCAGGAAGAGCGTCGAGCTCCCCTCCGCCAGCCCGCCGCCCAGCATCTTGTCGATCTCCTCGATCCCGCTCTCGTGGGCCCGCCATGCATTGTGCAGCCTCTCGCCCGTCCGCAGGCGCGGGAAGACCTTGAAGCCGCCCGTGCAGATGCGGAAGTCGTGCACGCCGTCGTCGTAGCGGATGCCGCGGACCTTGAGGACGCGCAGCTGCCGGCGCTCGTTGCCGTACGAGGTGGGCGTGTGGCTCAGCAGGATCACCCCGAAGGCGAGGTGCTGGAGCTCGCTGTGGCCGGGCATCACCGGCTGGTTGTCCAGAAAGAGCACGGTCGCGCCACGGTTGGCGAACAGCTCCTTGAGGATGAACAGCTGCCGCTGGTAGCGCCCCGCGTCGTTGGAGAGGAGGCGCAGCTCGGAAACGGCGTCGAAGACCACGCGGGTCGGCTTGACCTGCTCGATGACGGCCCGCACGGACGCCATCATCTCGCCCAGCTCCACGTCGGCCGTGTGGAAGAGAACCTGCTCCGAAC
>JAUJMI010000196.1 GCA_030446945.1 Longimicrobium sp.
GCGGGTCTTTACGCGACCTCGACCAGTGGATCGCCCGAAGGCTGCGGATGGTGCAACTCAAACAGTGGAAGCACGAACCGACTGTTTTCCGGGAACTGCGAAGGCGACGTGTGCCGGAACGGATCGCTCGGGCGGCAGCGGCTTGGGGCCGACGCTGGTGGGGGCTCGCCAGACACGGTGCGCTGAACACCGCCCTCCCAGGCAGGCACTTCGAGCAGATGGGCTTGCCTCGGCTGGCGCCGCACCGACCGCAACTTTCCGAACCGCCGGATGCGGACCCGCATGTCCGGTGGTGTGGGAGGGGTGCAGCCGGGATCACCGGCTGCCCCCTATCGCGATCGGCGGTGCTCCAGAGCTGGCGGTTGAAACCGCTGCAACAACCGCGGGTCCGGGGGCTGAAGCCCCCTGGAACCACGGGAATGCGGCTGAAGCCGGCTCGAGAAACGAGGCATTGGACCCGGAGTCCGCGGAGGCGGACTTCGTGTGGTTCCAGCGGCGGATTCATTTGCTCCTGGAAGGCGGTTGCTGGCCCGTCGACTGCGGAGGACGGACGCGTCAGAACGCCATCTGGAACTGCGCCTTGAAGCTCTGGCCGCTCGGCGCGCGGTCGGCGCCGTGCCAGAGGTCGTAGTTGAACATCAAGCGGTTGAGGCCGCCGAGATAGACGTTGAAGCCGGGGGTGACCAGGGTGCCGGCGCCCCCTTCGGGGGCGTCGCGGCGGGTGTCGGGGTCGCCGTGGCTGATGCGGAGGAGGGGCTCGACGGAGGCGATGCGGCTTCCCAGCGGCTTCGTGCGGTAGGAGATCCAGCCCTGCGCGCCCAGGAAACGGCGGCCCGTGAACGGGTCCCCGTCCCCGAACGCGACCTCGGCGACGGCGTGCGCGCCGGGGCGGTAGCCGCCGACCTCCGCGTCGATGGCCCAGGCGTGGCCGCCACGGGAGCGGGCGGGTGCGGAGTCGGCGCGGGGCTGTACGAAGTCGCGGCGGCCCCAGGAGCCGGCCAGGGTGACGCCTTTCACGGGCTGGAACCCGGCGCGCGCCGTGAGCTGGTAGCTGCGCTCGCCGCCCTCGACCGTGTGCACGGGGCCGTTGGTGAAAGCGGCCGCGTAGAATACGCCCAGCGGGAGCCCGGGACGGCCGGTGAGCTGCACGCCCACGTCGCGCTCCGCGTAGCCGAGGCCGGTGACGAGGGCGTACTCGTCGCGGGCACGGAGGCCGCGGATGCGCACGCCGCGCTCGATGGGGGCCATCTGCGCCGAGTTGGTCTGCGCGATCCCTCCAAACGGACGGTGCGCGTTGCCGGCCAGCACGTTGAGCGCGGGGTGCAGGTTGAGCCGCACGAACGCGTCCTTGAGCGCCGCGCGGTTCCCGGCGAAGTCCACCTGGAGCTTCCCCGCGATCACCGGCCCGTAGCGCGTGGACAGCTCCACCCGCGCGCGGCGGAGGACCCAGTCCGTCGCGGGGACGGAGTCGACGCTGCGCGTGTTGAACTGCGTTTGCAGGCGCGCGCCGAGGGTGACCTCCATTCCGTTGACGGTGAAGGTGGGGGCGGGCTGCTGCTGGGCGCGTGCCGGGATCGCGGACGTAACGGTGAGCGCGGCCAGGCATGTAACGGCGGCCGTACCGCGGCGGACGAGACGCATCAAGTGTCGTGACCGGTTCGAGTGTGTTTCCAGGAGCGCGTACCCGCTGCGCGCCGTGATGATCGCACCCGCCCCCGTGCGGTACGGTCACGCGAGTGTAACGAGCGGGTAAAACGTGACGGCGCCGTTACGGACGCGTGTCGTGTCTCCTGTGCAACGCGCCGTAAAAAGGCGTCCTGACTATCGCGGTACGGGCTCCTTCCCATCTGTCCGAAGAGATAGGGAGCGACGGCACCGGGAAAGAGGCCCGCTGCGTCCACCAAGGCGAAATCGTTATGTAACGATGAGGCATTCCCGGTGCGGACCGCGCGGTGCCCCGGCGCCCGGGCACGGATGGCCTGGAATTCCGCGGCAAACCTAGTGTCGGCCCGGCACCCGGAAAAGGCCCGTTACAGGGCTCGGTTACGGCGGTGAGCCCCGCCGTTACCTTCGCGTTACGCGGGCTGGGTAGGATCACGTGCTATCGAGGAGGGCGTTCTTCGAGAACCGTGGACTACCGACATGACGAAACGAATCTGGACCGCCGCGCTCGCGCTCTCCATCGCCGCGTGCGGCGGGGACGGCGGCGGGAGCACTCCGGGTGCGATGAAGGGGAGCGCCGGCGCCGCGCCGGGCACCGTGACGCTGACCGGCGCGGGCGCCACCTTCCCCATGCCCATCTACTCCAAGTGGTTCGCCACCTACGGCCAGAGCAACCCGGTGCGCGTGAACTACGCCTCCGTGGGCTCGGGCGCCGGCATCCGGCAGATCACGCAGGGTACGGTGGACTTCGGCGCCTCGGACGCGCCGATGACGGACGCGGAGCTGGCGCGCAAGCCCGGGATCCTGCACGTGCCCACGGTGCTGGGCTCGGTGGCGGTGTCGTACAACCTCCCCGGGCTGCGGCAGCCGCTGCGGCTGGACGGCCCCACGCTGGCCGCCATCTACCTGGGCACCATCCGCAAGTGGAACGACGCGCGGATCGCCGGCCTCAACCCCGGCGTGGCGCTCCCCAACGCCGACATCCTCCCCGTGTACCGCACGGACGGGAGTGGCACGACCTTCGTCTTCACCGACTACCTCTCCGCCGTGAGCCCGGAGTGGAAGCAGCAGGTGGGGACGGGGAAGTCGGTGAAGTGGCCCACCGGCCTCGGAGCCAAGGGGAACGAGGGGGTGACCGGGTCGGTGAAGCAGAGCGAGGGCGCCATCGGCTACGTGGAGCTCGCCTACGCAACGCAGAACCAGCTTCCGGTGGCGGCGCTGCGCAATGCGGCCGGCGCCTTCGTGCAGCCCAGCGTGGAGTCGACCACCGCCGCGGCCGGCGACCTCGGCGAGCAGCTGCGGCAGCATCCGGACCTGCGCATGTCCGTGGTGAACGCGCCGGGCGCGCAGGCGTACCCCGTGTCGTCGTTCACCTACCTGCTGATCCCCTCGCAGATGGAGGATTGCGGCAAGGCGAAGGCGCTGATCGGGCTGGTGCGCTGGACGCTGGCCGAGGGCGGTGACATGGCGCGGCAGCTCCACTACGCGCCGCTGCCGGACGCGGTGCGCACGCAGGTGCTGCAGAAGCTCCAGGGCGTGACGTGCGGACCCCAGCGCCAGCCCGCGCTGGCCGGCTGACGCGATGCAGCCCACTCCCGAGCAGGCGGGCGTGCTGGCGGGCGGCGGACCCCGATCCTGGGTCCGCCGCGTCTTCCCGTCCGTGCGCCACGGCAACCTGGCGGACCGCGCCTACGCCATCACGCTGGGCGCGTTCGGCGCGGCGATCCCCATCCTCTTCTTCTTCATCCTGCTGCGCGTGGGGACCGCCGCCTGGCCCGCGCTGCAGCGGTTCGGCGGCGGCTTCATCGTCGGGTCCGACTGGAACCCGGTGGCGGGGAACTACGGCGCGCTGCCGTTCATCTTCGGCACGCTGGCGTCGTCGCTCCTGGCGCTGCTGATCGCGGTGCCGCTGGCGGTGGGGCTCGCCATCTTCCTCACCGAGCTGTCGCCGCGCTGGATCGCCGCGCCGGTCGCGTTCGGCACCGAGCTGCTGGCCGCCATCCCCTCCGTGGTCTACGGGCTGTGGGGGATCTTTGTGCTGGTGCCCTGGCTGCGCGCCAACGTGCAGCAGCCGCTCGCCAGCGCGTTCGGCGACTCGTTTCCACTCTTTGCGGGGCCGGCGTACGGCACCAGCATCATGGCCGGCGGGGCGATCCTGGCCATCATGATCGTCCCCTTCATCTCCGCCGTGTCGCGCGAGGTGCTGGCGGCCGTCCCGCGCGACCAGCGGGAGGCCGCGCTCGCGCTGGGCGCCACGCGCTGGGAGATGACGTGGCAGGTGGTGCTCCCGTACGCGGTGCCGGGGATCATCGGCGCCACCATCCTGGGGCTGGGCCGCGCGCTGGGCGAGACGATGGCCATCACCATGGTCATCGGCAACCGGCCGGACATCCCCACCTCGCTCTTTGCACCGGGCTACACCATGGCCAGCGTGCTCGCCAACGAGTTCAGCGAGGCATCGGACGAGCTGCACCTGGCCGCGCTCATGGAGATCGGCCTGATCCTCTTCGGCATCACCATCCTGGTGAACTCCGTCGCGCGCCTGCTGGTGTGGCGTGTCGCGCGCCGCGCGGGGAAGTGACGTGATGAACACCCAGACTGTGACGGCGCCTTCGTGGCGCGACCGGCGGCGGCGCACCACCAGCACGGTCATGCTGGCGATGACCGGAGTGGCGGCGCTGCTCACCGTGCTCCCGCTGGTGCTGATCCTGTGGCACCTGCTGCGGGCCGGGATCACCGCGATGAACGGGGACTTCTTCACCGAGATCCCCGCGCCGGTGGGCGAGCCCGGCGGCGGGGTGGGGAACGGCATCCTGGGCACCGCTATCCTGGTGGGGCTCGGCGCCGTCTTCGGGCTGCCGGTGGCGATCGGCGCGGGGCTGTTCCTGGCCGAGGCGGAGGGGAGCCGCGCCGCCAACGCCGTGCGCTTCATCACCGACGTGATGAACGGCATCCCCTCCATCGTCATCGGGATCTTCGTGTGGGCGTGGGTGGTGGTGTCGATGGGGCACTTCTCCGCGCTGGCGGGGGGCGTGGCACTGGCCATCATGCTCATCCCCATGGTCACCCGCACCACCGAGGAGATGGTGCGCCTGGTGCCGCGCGAGCTGCGCGACGGCGGCCTGGCGCTGGGCTTCACCCGCTGGCGCACCACGCTGGGGATCGTGCTCCCCGCCGCGCGCAGCGGCATCCTGACCGGCGTGCTGGTGGCGCTGGCGCGCATCGCGGGAGAGACGGCGCCGCTCCTCTTCACCGCGCTCGGCAACCCGTTCTGGGGATGGAAGCTGGACGAGCCGATCGCCGCGCTCCCCGTGCAGATCTTCCAGTACGCCATTTCGCCCTACGAGGAGTGGCACCGCCTGGCCTGGGCCGCGTCGCTCCTGCTGATCGCATTGGTGCTGGGGGTGAGCCTGACGGCACGCCTCTTCATCCGCAGCCCGTACAAGGGACGCTGAACATGCAACACATCGCTACCGCGGTCCCGCGCACCGCGCCGGACGCGCCCGGGAACGCCGCGCAGAGCACGGTGCCGCTCGCCGTGGAGGCGCGAGGCTTCTCCTTCTGGTACGGCAACAACCGCGCGCTCAACGACATCACGCTGGAGATTCCCGAGCGGCAGGTGACGGCGCTGATCGGCCCCTCGGGGTGCGGCAAGAGCACGTTTCTGCGCTCCATCAACCGCATGAACGACCTGATCCCGGGCGTGCGGCACGACGGCGACATCCTGATCCGCGGCGAGTCCGTCTACCGCGAGGGATTGGACGTGGTGAACCTGCGCAAGCGGGTGGGGATGGTCTTCCAGAAGTCCAACCCGTTCCCCAAGTCGATCTACGAGAATGTGGCGTACGGCGCGCGCGTCAACGGCCTCGCTCGCGGCCGCGCGGAGCTGAACGAGATCGTGGAGCGTTCGCTGCAGTCCTCGGCGCTGTGGGACGAGGTCAAGGACCGCCTGGACCGCAGCGCGCTGGGCCTCAGCGGCGGCCAGCAGCAGCGGCTGTGCATCGCGCGGGCGCTGGCGGTGCAGCCGGAGGTGCTGCTGATGGACGAGCCGGCGAGCGCGCTGGACCCCATCGCCACGCAGAAGATCGAGGAGCTGATCTACCAGCTCAAGGACGAGTACACCATCGTGATCGTGACCCACAACATGCAGCAGGCGGCACGCGTGTCGGACCTCACGGCCTTCTTTTACATGGGCGGTCTGGTGGAGGTGGGGTCGACGCACCAGATCTTCACCAACCCGCGCGAGGACCGCACCGAGGCGTACATCACCGGGAGGTTCGGATGAGCCCCACGTCGGGGGTGCGCCACTTCCACGAGGAGCTGGCTCGCCTCAAGCACCAGCTGCTCACCATGTCCGCGCTGGCCGAGGACCTGGTGGGGATGGCGGTGCAGGCGCGCACGGAGCGCGACGTGGCGCTGGCGGAGCAGGTGATCGCGCGCGACAACGACCTGGACTCCATGGAAATCGCGGTGGACGACACCTGCATCCACCTGCTGGCGCTTCAGCAGCCGATGGCGCGCGACCTCCGGCTGATCACCATGGCGATGAAGATCTCCAACGACCTGGAGCGGGTGGGCGACCACGCCGTCAACATCGCCGAGGGGGTGCGCCACCAGTCGGAGCACCAGGTCAGCATGGAGTTGGCGGAGATCGACGAGATGTCGCGCCTGGCCCGCGAGATGCTCTCCGAGGCACTCGACTGTTTCGTGCGCGGCGACGCGGCGAGCGCGCGCGAGGTGTGCCGGCGCGACGACCGCGTGGACCAGCTGCACGACTCCGTCTTCCGCATCCTGGTGACGCACATGATGGAGGACCCGCGCCGCATCGGCAGCGCGATGTCGCTCTTCCTGGCGAGCCGCAACCTGGAGCGCATCGCGGACCTCGCCACCAACATCGCGGAGGACGTGGTGTTCCTGGTGGAAGGGCGGTCGATCAAGCACGGTGCGGGGTCAAAGCCCGCGGCATAGCAGGCGTCACGGCGGCGGGGGGGGGGGGGGGGGGGGGCGCCCCCCCCCCCCCCCCCCGGAGCGGGGGGCCCCCCGGCGGGAGGAGCCCCCGGCGGCTGTCGCCGCCCCGCCCGGCGCGCGCGCCCCCCCCCCCCCCCCTGGGCCGCGCCCCCCCTGCGCGTGGTTCCCCCCGCGCGGCCGCCCAACTCCACCCACCACGGCCCGACCCCCCCACCCCCCGGGGGGGGGGGGGGGGCACCCGCCCCCCCCCCCCCCCGGCCTCGACCGCCCGGGCGATGGCCGGATCGACGTCGATCTCCGCTCGTACC
>JAUJMI010000197.1 GCA_030446945.1 Longimicrobium sp.
CCCCCCGCGGGCCGCGCCCCCCCCCCCCACGCGGTGCGGCGGGGGCCCGGGGGGCCCCCGGCCCGCCCGTCCGGCGGCGCCGCGCGCCCCCCCCCCCCCCGGGGGGGGGGCCGCCCCCGCCGCCGGGCGCCCCACCCCGGCGAGCCCGCGCTGCTGATCGGGATGTACGTGGACCAGGTGGAGAGCCTGGCGCGCGGGCTGGACGTGCCCGTGCTCACGGGGAGCACGGGGCAGCGCCGGCGCGACGCCCTGTACCGCGACTTCCGCGAGGGGCGCATCCCCGTGCTCGCCGTGTCGAAGGTGGCCAACTTCGCCGTGGACCTGCCCGACGCCGCGGTCGCGGTGCAGGTGTCGGGGACCTTTGGGTCGCGGCAGGAGGAGGCGCAGCGGCTGGGGCGCATCCTGCGGCCCAAGCGGGGCGCCAACCAGGCCCACTTCTACACGCTGGTGAGCCGCGACACGGTAGAGCAGGACTTCGCCCTCAAGCGGCAGCTCTTTCTGTGCGAGCAGGGCTACGAGTACCACATCGCCGACGCGGAGGAGATCGCCGGATGAAGCTGGCCGACCTGGACTGGCGGGGGATCCTCGCGACGCTTCCGGACTGGGAGGTGCTCTCCCCCGCCGCGCGCCGCGCCTTCGTGGGGGTGAAGCCGGCGCCGGGGACCGCCGGGTCCGTACTGGGCGCCGCCCGCGCGGAGCTGGAGAGCGCCGGGATGATGCCGTGGCGGGCGCGCAGGGGACGCTGTGGGAGGCGACGCCCCGCTACCGCGCGCTCCAGCTGGCGCTGCGGGCGATGGACGGCTTTCCGATGCTCGATACCAACGATCTGGCGGTCGCGACGGCGTACCTGCGCGAGAACTTGACGGACGACCAGGCAAAGCGGATCAGCAGGACGGGCTACTCCTGGGTGAACTACCTGCAGGTCGCGCAGCAGACCTGGTCCGTCGATTGGGTGGAGGAGTTCCTGGCGCTCCAGGATCTCCGCGCCGCGGCCAAGTGGGAAGCCCAGCTCGTCACGAAGGCCGAGGGCACGCGCCTGGTGCACCACGGGGTGTTCGACGCGCTCCGGGCGCTGGTGCGCTCGTTCGCCGGCAATCCGCGCGGCGTGCCCCTCCGCGATGTTCTCCCGGGGCTGGACGACGACACGCGGGCGGCGGTGCTGAAGGCGGGGTTCCGCTACCTCCTCCTCTTCCCCACCCTTCGCCAGGAGGGGCCCGAGGCGGTGGTGGGGCTCAGCCCCGGCGCTGCGCTCCGGCTGGGGCCGCCGCCCACTCCGCCGGAGCCGCTGGAGCCCGCCGAAGGGTTCGAAGCGCCTTACCTGCTCGCCGACATGACCGCGGTGCTGGTGGAGCTCGCCACCGCTCCCATCCCCCTGCGCGGAGACGGCGTGCTGTACGCGCGGGCGCGAACGGCCCTGGCGGCGCGCCTCCAGCCGCTCCCGCCCTGGATCGGCGAGATCCTCGACCTCGCGCGCGCCCCGGACGAGGAGGACGACCTCGACGACTTCGACGACGACGAGGATGCCGGCCGGCGCGGCGCCGGCCCCGGTCCCGAGCTCCACGCGCGTGCCGCCGCCGCCGCGCGGGCACTGGTCAGCTTCGGGCTCGCGGCGACGCGCGAAAAGGGCGGCAAGGGCCAGCTCGCCGCTACCAAGGAGGGCGTGCGCTGGCTGCAGCTGGCGGAAGGGGAGCGGCTCCGGGAGGTGCTCCAGCTCTTCCGCGCGTCCGGCCAGCGCAACCCGCCCGGGTGGTACGACCCGGGGAAGGGGACCGAGTTCTTTCCCGCCCGGTTGGGCTTCGACGTGCCGAAGGCATCGGGGCTGGACCTGCGCGCCGCAACGGCCGCCGTGTTCCTCTCCATTCCGCCGGGTGCGGTCGTGTCGCTGGAGCACCTGCTGCGCTTCCACACCATCGCTGCGAACCCCTTCCAGGGCCCCGGCGTACGCAAGCTCCTGGAGAAGCGGTATTCGTCTTCGACCCCCACGAGCCGCGAGGAGTGGGAGATCCTCTGGCTGAACCTGCTGCGCACCTTTTTGGCGCTGCGGCTCTTCGCCTACCGCGGCGCGCGGCTGGCCCGCACGGCGGACGGCGTGCCCTGCGTGGGGCTGACGCCGGCGGGCCGGTACCTGCTGGGCGCGACCGAGGCGTTCGAGTACGCGCCTCCGCCCGAAGGCGAAGGTGCTGGTGCAGCCCGACTTCGAGATCGTCTTCCTGGCTCCCGCTCCGCGCCTGGAGCCGGAGGTGGCGCGCTTCGCGGACCGGATCGGCGCGGGGGTGGGCGCCCTCTTCCGCATCACCCGCGCGTCGGCGATCCGCGCGGCCGAGCAGGGCCTCGCGGCAGACGAGGTGGTGGGGTCGCTGGAGCGGCTCTCGCGCAGCGGGGTGCCGGCCAACGTGGCCCGCCAGGTGCGCGACTGGATGGGGAGCACGCGCAGGGTGAGCCTCCGTCCCGCCGTCCTCATCGAATGCCCCGACGCCGACACCGCCGCACGGGTGCGCTCGGCTGCCGGAAAGCACGTGGAGCCGATCACCCCGACCGTGCTGCGCGTCATAGCCAAAGGGAAGGACCGGGCGGCGCTCGTGAAGCGGCTCCGCGAGAAGGGGATCTTCGTTTCGGAGTGACCGAACGGCTGGCCTCACACTGAGACGCAGAGGAAAATACAAGAGAAGATAGGGGCCGAGCTTTTCCTCTGTGCTCTCTCCGTCCTCCGTGTCTCTCTGTGTGAAACGGCCGTTCCGCCAGGCATCCGATGTGCGCAGTCGAGCCGGCGGAAAAGAGCCGGGAAGCCCAACAGCCCGTGAGTGCGTCGATGCGGAGAGTTCGGAGGGCCGGTTGCGCCGCGGTTCTGGCGGTGCTGCTGGCGACGGGGGCGCAGGCTCAGGAGTTCCGGGAGAACGTGCCGCACCCGTGCCAGGACTTCTGGATGCTCACGCGCACCGAGGTCGTGGACTGCCTACGGCGCGACTATGCTGTCGCCGATGCCGAGCTGAACCGGGTGTACGCGGCGAAGATGGCCGCCCTCTCCCCCGCCGCGCGCAACGCCCTGCGAAGGGACCAGCGCGCCTGGCTCGTGCGCTACGACCGCGTGCTCACCTCGTACTACTCGCGGCCGTGGGCCAACCGCTCGATCGCCAAGGTGCTCCCCTCCCAGATTCTCGCCGTGCGGCAGCGAACGGCGTACCTCCGCAGGTTCAGGGAGTAGCGCCCATCCCGCGCAGCTTTTCCCGCGCGATCCGCTCGCGCCGCTCGTCCGTGTTCAGCTCCAGGAAGCGGCGGTAGCTGGCGATGGCCGCCGGCGTCTCCCCGCGCGCCCGGTGCAGCTCCCCCAGGTTGGCGTGGGCGATGGCGCGGTTGGGGTCCAGGCGCACCGTCTCTCGCAGCTCCCGCTCCGCCCCCGCCAGGTCTCCGCTCTGCAACAGAGCCCAGCCCAGCTGGTTGCGATAGAGCGCGCTTTCCGGCGCCCCCGCCACCGCGCGCCGGAAGCCCGCCACCGCGGCCGGAAAGTCTCCCACTTCGAAGCGCTGCTCCGCCTGCCGCGCGGCACTCGCCGCGGCCGGGCTCGACGCGGACGCCGGGGACCGCGGCGCCGTGGACGTGCCCGCAAGGGTGCCGTTGGCCGCCGGGGCCGTGCCTGGCCGGGCGCCAGGCGCTGCACCGCCGGCTGGTGCCGCACCGCCTCCGGGCGCCGTGCCGCCGGCCGGCACCACGCCGGAGCCCGCCTGCCGGGCTGCTCCTGCCCCGGCGGGGTCCCCGCCGTCCGCGGCGCTCCAGGCGAGGGAGTCGGGAGTGCGCGCGGGCGGCGGCGGCGCGGCGGCGGGGGGCGCGGCCGCCGCGGTCTGCTCCGCCGGGGGTGGTTCCGCGGGAGTGTCGCGCGACATCGCCCACCACGCTCCACCGAGGGCCAGCAGGAAGAGCGGAACCCCGACGAGCAGCGCGGGCGAGGCACGGCGCCCCGCTGGACGCCCCGGCACCGGCACGCCTGGCGGCATCCGCTCCCGCGCGGGCGCCACTTCGCGGGTGGGTGCGGCGGGGGGCGTGGGCACTACAACGGGAGCCTCGGGGGGTGCTACCATCTCCGCATGGACCGGCTCGGCTGCGGCCAGCATCACCGTCTCGGACTCGGCGACGGGCACGACGAGCGGCGGCGCAGTGTCGGCGCGAAGCGAGGCCAGTGCCGCATCCAGCGCCCCGGCCATCTCGCCCGCGTCGGGGAAGCGGCGCTCCGGGTCCAGCTCCATGGCCCTGCGGATGATGGGCTCAACCTGCGCGGGGATCGCGGCGAACGAGGGCGCGGTGGCCGGGTCCCCGCGCGTGAAGGAGCGGATCTGCTCCGGGCCGAACGGGCGCTCCCCGGTCAGCAGCTCGTACCCGATCACGCCCAGGCTGAAGACGTCGGACGCGGGGGCGAGGTCGCGCACCTCCTGGAGCTGCTCCGGCGATGCGTAGCGGGGGGAGAGCGGCGCCGCGCCGTGGGTGAGCCGCGTGAGCGACTGCTCGGCGTCGCGGATGCGCGCGATGCCGAAGTCGAGCACGCACACGCGGAAGCGCTCCTCGCGCTCGTGCTCGGCCAGGAAGATGTTGGCGGGCTTCACGTCGCGGTGGATCAGCCCGCCGCGGTGCCCCGCCGCGATCCCGTGCGCCGCGTCGCGGAGGATGCGCACCGCCGCGCGCGTCTCCAACGGCTCGGCGCGCGCGAGCCTGCGCGACAGGTCTTCGCCGCGCAGGAGCTCCATCACCAGGAAGTCCAGCTCCAGGTCGGGATCGGTCCCCACGTCGTAGACGGTGACGACGTTGGGATGGTCCAGGCTGGCGGCCACGCGGGCCTCGCGCTCGAAGCGGCGGCGCACCTGGTCGCGCGTCGCCGCGTCCGCCGCGACCACGGTGATGACCTTGACCGCCACGGTGCGTCCGAGGCGCTCGTCCTGGGCCCTGTACACGGCGGCGAAGCCGCCCCTGCCGATCACTTCCTCGATCCGGTAGCGGCCCATGAGGGTGCGGCCGGCGAGGAGCCCTTCGAGTCCTGACATGGCGTCGGGTTAGGTCGTGGCGCGCGCGGTACACGGGGATGCGGGCATTCGGCAAGATACGATCCGGGGGATGTGGGATGGAGGATGGGGGATGGAGGATGGGGGATGGGGAACGGGGAACGGGAGGGCGCCAGGACAGGGGACAGGGGACAGGCGTGAGGAGCCGGGTGCAGGGCGGGCGGGTGTTCTCGTTGCGGCGCGTGCCTATCAATCCGCCGGGGCCCTTCCACCCGGTGGTATCTGCACGTACATTGCACGTACAAGCAACGAGGAGTGTCACGTGCAGAAAAAGCTCACCATCACCGTGGACGAGGCTGTCTACGACGGGCTCTACCGGACCATAGGGGCGCGACGCATCAGCCAGTTCATCGAGTCACTGGTCCGGCCCCACGTGGTCGAAGCAGACCTGATGGCGGCGTACGCGGAAATGGCCGCCGACGAAGCGCGTGAGTCCGAAGCGGACGAATGGGCTGACGCCCTGCTGCCTGACGTGGGCGATGAAACGCGGTGAAGTGTGGTGGGTCAATTTCGACCCCTCGGTCGGGGGCGAGATCCGCAAGCAGCGCCCGGCCGTGATCCTCAGCAACGACGCCTCCAACCAGCACCTGAACCGGGTCCAAGTCGTTCCGCTCACGAGCAGCGTCGATCGGCTGTTCCCCAGCGAGGCGTACGTCCAGTTGGCCGGTGAGCGCCGCAAAGCGCTGGCGGATCATCTCACCACTGCGAGCAAGCAGCGCCTCGTGCGGAAAGCGGGTGTGCTATCGCCGGCCGATCTCGAGGCGGTTGTGCGCGCCGTGCGGGTGCAATTGAGCCTAACCTCCTGACCGGTTGGCCCCGCGATTCCCCCAACGACGGGTGGCGTGGCAGGTATGAAGATGGCAAGCGCGGGGTCTGCAGGCCGCGGTCCCACCCCCTGCGGAGTTCGGCGTTCCCACGCGCGACAAGGCGTGAGCGCAGGCGCACATCCGCTGTGCGGTGCGTCGTCGTACCCCCAGCAACACGCCCACCCTCCCGCCCCTGAGCCGCAATGCGCAACCCGTACACACGCCTGGAGCCCTTTCTCGCGTTGCCTGTCGCTGCCGCCGCGGCGCTGCTCCTGCCGGAAACGCTCCCGGTGTCCACCGTATTCCGCCACGCGGGTGTGGTCATGCTGCTCCAGAGCCTCGTGCGCGACGTGTACCTGCTAGCCTCCGGGCGCGCGGCGGCGGCGGGTGGCACCCCGCGCCGCGGCTGGTTCCTGTGCGTGGAGTCCGCGCTGGGACTGGGGCTGGTGATGCAGGGTCTGCTGCTGTCGGCGCTGGGTACGCAGGCCCGGGTCGCGCTGCCGCCCGCGTCGTGGGCACTGGCCGTTCTGATGTGGTGGGTGGTTGGGTACGCGGTGCGCGACGTGGTTTTCGAGGTGCGGCGCGACCCGGACCACCTCAACCTGCTCATCGGACCGCGCGCGTAGCGGCCGTTACAGAACATCGGGACGGAGCGTTCCCGTCGCGATCTCGAATCTAAATGCGAGGACTCCAATCCCCCTTCATGCGTCTAAACTAGCGGAGAGTTGGTAAGGAGGCTCAACACCCTCGGCGTGGGTGGCCCGCGCACCTGTCGCGATGTCGTGGAGCTGCGCATCTTCGATCCGCGCCCGCCACTTCCACCACGGAGACCTCCAACCATGCTTCCTACGATGCGCCGCTGGAGACTTTCCGTTCTCGCGATCCTCGTCTCCATCGCGGGATGCTCGACTCACGCCCCGCCTCCGCCACCGGCTCCGTCCGCCCCGCACCAACCCGGCGCGGACGGGGGCGGCTCGCGGCAGCTCCCGCCGGCCGTGCCGCAGCAGGTGAGCCGGGCCGACCAGGAGCTGACCGCCAGCCAGCCGGACACCAAAGCACCCCCCCCCACCCCGAT
>JAUJMI010000015.1 GCA_030446945.1 Longimicrobium sp.
CGGAGAAAGACAGCACGGTGATGGACTACCACGCCAACGGCAACCGCGCCTGGCACCAGCCGGGTGCGGACCAGGCGCGGCGGGTGGAGTTCTTCTATAACGGTCTGGGACTCTACTCCTCCATGCGCATGCCCTCACAGCGGGCGAGTGGGGGGGCACGAGACTCCGTGGAGTACGACGCCTGGGGCAACCTGTACCGGACCCGGACGCCCAAAGGGCACTGGACCACGAACCAGAAGGACGTGCTGGGCCGGGACTCGGTCGTCACCTCCCCGATCGACACGCTGGGGCAATCCTTCCAGACGCAGACCTTCGCGTACGACGCGATGGACCGCGTCCGGTCGGTCGAATCGTTCGGGCCCGCACTCAGCTATACACGCGCCTATCCGAACGGCATCACCGAAACGCACACCACGGCGGAGGAGCGCCTGTTCGTGCGCAACTTCTACAACGCGGAGGGTGCGCTGGACAGCGTGGCACGCTGGAGCCGTCCGGACACCAGCCGGATCGGCACGATTACCACCCGCTGGCGCTACGATGCTGCCGGGCGCAAGATCCGTGAGGTCGCACCCGACAGGCAGGAGGATGAGTACACGTACGACCTCGCCGGTAACGTGAAGAGTTGGCGGACGCGGCGTGGCCACACCATCAGCATGGAGTATGATGCCCTGAGCCGGCTGAAGACGCGCGTGGTGCCCGGGGCCAGCTACGACGTGTGGAAGCCCCAGTGGATCTTTCCGTACTATGTGGACGACGGCACGGGCGGGCTGAACCAGACCAACGGCGGATTCTCAGGGCTCACCATTCCCGGCGACGTGGCGAGCTTCACGTACGACGCCGTGGGGAATCTGCTGAGTGCGACCAACCGCGACGCCACGGTCAAGCGCAGCTACTACCCGAACGGATCGCTGGCCACGGACACGCTCAAGGTCCGCACCTACGCCGAGCTCAGCGCCGGTGGGGACACGACCCGCCATGTGTACGGGCTCGGCTACGGCTACGATCTGAACGGCCGGCGCAAGACCCTGGTGCACCCGAAGGGCCTCGCCCCGGTGGTGGATGGGGTGATTCGCGACGTGCAGCGCTACGCCTACAACGACACTACGGGGGCGCTGAAGACGGTCACGGACGTGCTGGACAACTCCTTTCAGTACGCGTACACGGCGGACGGCGAGCTGGAACGGCTCTCCGGGGCAGGAACGGAGATACATTACAGCTATGATGCCGACGGGCAGATGATGCGGCGGGTAGACCGGGCCGGCACCTACCTGCTGCACGAGGACACATTGTTCCACGATGCACGGGGCAAGACTCTGCGGGCCCGGACCAATACCGATACCATCGCTTACGCCTACACTGGGCTCGGCTCCCTCGCCTGGTCGTACACCCACCCGTACGTCAGCGTCCGGGACAAAGTGGACCCTGAGGAGGCCTACGTCACAGACGCACTGGGCAACGCGCATACTGTGACGCGTCGCTCCACCGACCCGGTACGGGACATCGACGATGGGTGGTACGCGAGCGAACTTCGCTACGAGCCAGGCACGGGGCGGCTCCTCAAGAGGTGGACGGCGCCGCATGTCTCGACGAACCCCCTGACGCAGACCGATACGACGGAGTACGACGCGGCCGGCAACCGATTTCGCTACGCCAACGCGGAGCTTGCCTGGACGCCGTACAAGGACTGCTCGGGCACGACCTGTGTGAACCCCTCCGACGCGACACTACGCGAGTGGTCGGCTTCCTACTACGGGGCCGACGAGCGTCTACGCGTGATGGATCGCCGTACCTGCTACTTTTACCCGGAGGGGGGGTGCGACAGATCCCGGCCGCCGCTCTACGGGTCGCGCCCGGCGTTCGAGGAGCACCGCTACGACGCGCTGGGGCGGCGCGTGCTGGTGAGAACGCGGCAGGAGTGGGCGTGCGGGTCCCACTGTGACAACAGCCTGCGGCGGATCGTTTGGGACGGAGACCAGATCCTGTATGAGATCAGTGCGCCCGGGGCCACGTCGGCCACTGAGGCCGAGATGGAGCGGGATGTGGGGCATGTCGTGCCCTACAAGAGCGAGAGCTTCCTCTATGGGCGGATCGCCTACACGCACGGGTCAGGCATCGACCAGCCGCTCGCACTGATCCGCATGGAGTACTCCGACCTTATTCCGGGCCCGGAGCTGGTGGTCCCGCGCGCGACGTGGCGGGGCACCTACGACACGGGCACCTTCGGCAGCTTCGGCGCGGGGAGTCGCTGCGAGGGGGTGTGGGAACAGGTCAGCAAGGACGAGCTCAATCCGGATTCCGCATTCGTGGACTACTGCATCGAGGTAGACTGGCCGGCGCCCCATCTGTGGAGCTCGCAGCTGTCGCGGCGGCGCAACATGCTGGGCCCAGTCTCCTGGATGGGCAGCCTGATCGTGGGTGGGCGCGATGCGTCGGGGCAGCTCTACCGCAGGAACCGCTTCTACGATCCCCAGAGCGGAAGGTTCACTCAGGAGGATCCCATTGGCCTGGCCGGCGGGCTCAACGTGTACGGCTTTGCCAATGGTGACCCGGTCACATATAGTGATCCGTATGGTTTGAAAGTCTGTTACCAGGGTAGCAGGGCGCAGGTGCAGCGACTCCGGAGAGGTACCGAAGAGGGCACTGGATCTAGCATTACCCTGGACAGCGACAACTGCATCAGTGAGATAGAACTCCGCGACCGGCGCCGTGCGGCGCAATCGACCCGACTACAGGAAATGGTCGATTCCGAGGCGGAAATCAACGTCCGGTATTACACTCCGTTGTGGGGGGGCACACAGCACCACGCCCAGTCCACTCCAGACGGACGTCACGCTCGGGTATTGATTTCTGACTACGGGCTTGGTGGATACTGGACACGGCTGTTCGGCCGAGGCCCTTGCTGGGGCCGCGCTCCCGCCACTCTCGCGGCAGTCATCTCACATGAACTCATCGGACACACGTATCACCAAACCGTAGCCCGTCCTGGGTCGGGCAGTGGTGAACCGTATGCCGTCGCCTGGGAGAACAGGCATCACCGTCTATCGGGGGAGCCCATTCGATGCTCGCACTGATCTCTAGAAATTGGATGGCGCGTCGCCTCCTCTTTGTCGGCTTGCTACTGGTGACTGCCTGCCAGAGCAGAACACCTGGGAACGCATACATCGACAAAGTGCTCCAGGAGGCGGCCGCGGCGACGCGTGTGCACCTTCGACAGGTCGCGCAGGTGGCGTCAACTCACGCGCGTAGAGGCAGCGGCAGGGAGGCGGCCGCAGCGACTACATTTTCGGATCCGGTGTTGCTTGAGCTACGACCATGCAGTGCTCACATGCGATTCAACTACTCGTATCAGGGCATCAAACAGGTCGGGTCCGCTGACCTCGAGTACGATCGTACCAGAAGGGCATGGCTTGTAACTAAGCTGTGGATGATCCACGAGGAGTAGCAAGCCGCAGGCGGATTCCTGCGGGGCATCCATGGGTGGCTCTGGTCTGCGTGGCGCCTCAGAGGCAGATCGGGTGGCTGGATACCTCACCGCTCATCCCCCGAGTTTGCTTTTGTGCGCTTCCGTAGGATGAGGCAGCGATGCTCGCACGGTGACACCAGCAGCAGGGACAGCAGTTGGGAGCACTCCTCGCCTGGAGTGCCCCCGCCTAGCGGTGGCGAGGGAATACTCGCCGGCTCGGAGTAAACACCAACGGGAGTCCTGCCCGAACGCGGGACTCCCCAACTCCCCATCGTCTCGTTAGAGCGGCGGGTGCCAATTTCGACGCGAGCGTCGCACGCAGGCACGGAGCGCATCATGACTGCTTCGGGGCTTAACCACCGTCATGCTTCAAGTCGCTCCCAATCCCCGCTGGGGCGGATCAGGTGTCTCGTCGAACCTCTGCGGTTTCCCGGGTCGCAGGACCTCACCCCAAGAAGCGGAGGCCGGAGTGGGAGGGGCGTTGTGTATCCCTGGCGCTCTCGGCGTCTACCCCGTATCGGGCCTCTCTCCCACAACGGCTGCTGCAAGTTGCTCCCACGTTCCCCGCGCATCGCTCGGCGATCCAACGCGGGCGCCACGCAAAATCTCGATGACCGCAGGGGCGGGCCAGGTGTCGGATCGAGTCTCGTCCGGCTTCCCGGGTCGCAGGGCCTCACCTCAGTTGCGGGCACATCGTGGCCGGCGCGGGGTCGTCAGCCCGCGCCAGCGCCACACCCGAATTGTCAATGCGTGCGCCTCGAGCCGGTCCTGCAGCGTACGTCCGGGACCCCCACGTTACGGTCACGGATCATGGGTGCTCACGGGGACCGCCTGGATTTCCCGCGTGGCCGCTGCACATCTTCATGGACGCTACTGGGTCCGGAGGGAACCTGGTGGACGAGTGTTATGTGGAGGTCGATGCCTCAACTCGTTGTCAGGTCAGAGCGTCCCCCCTACGCATCCGGCTCGGTGGTCCCGCTGGGACCGGGCACTGCTCGACTCGTTGATTTCGCTCTACGCAGAGCGGAGCCTCCGCTCCTTGGCCCAGCGCTCGTGATCGAAGGACCGCTCCGTCTGCGCGATCTCCAGGATCAGCGGCGCCAGCTTGCGGGCGAGCGCCGCGAGCGCCTTGATCTTGCTCCCGCCGTTGCGCTTGACCATCGCCTCGTACTGCACGCGGAACAGGCCGCTCTTCTTGCACCAGCGCGCAGTCAGCAGGAAGAGCTGCTTGCGAAGGAGCGGCCGTCCCCGCTTGCTCTGCCAGCGGCGGCCGTCCTTCCCCGCCGAGCTGCTTCCCACCAGATTCATCCCGGCCAGCTTGAGCACCTGGCGTGCGTGCACGAAGTCGTGCAGCGCGCCCATCTCCGACGGGATCGTCGCCGCACCCACCGGACCCAGCTCCGGGATTGTGGTGAGCGCACGCGCAGGCGCGTAGTTCATCACCACCTGCTCGATGCGATCATCCGCCGCCTTCATCTGCGCCCGAAGCAACTCCCAGCGGTCCATCACGTCCCAGATCTCCCGTCGCCGCGCCTCGGCCGCGTTGCCGAGGCCGACACTCCGCTTCGCCTCCTCCCGAAGTGCCCGCGCCTTCTCAGGCCCGTAGTGCTGCAGAGCGAGACGCAACACATCCGCACTGTGGCCGGTGGGGACCTCGGTGCCACGCTCCACACGTACGGACTGCAATACGACTACGACCAGCCGCACGTCGGCCACGCCGAAGTCGAACTGCGCGAACTCGCCCGCCACGCCCTCGAAGCGCACCATCAGCTCCGACGGCAGCTTGGCCTTCTCAAGGCGGACGACGCGGTAGAACGTGCTCTCGCCCAACGTGATACCCTCCTCGTGCAGGTGCCGCAGCACCTCCACCGGCGGCGCCTGCGGGTCCTCCGCGACGAGCTCACGCAGTCGCTGCCCGAGGCGACCGGGAAGCGGCGGTCGTCCGACCCCGCGGGCGCTGCGCCGGCTCTTGAGTCTCGCACCCCCACCCCCCCCACCTCAACCTCCGCCGGAAACACGTCCCCCCACTGTCCCCTCCGGCGCGTCGGCGCTCATCTGCCTTCCATCCCCCATCCCCCATCCCCCTGCCAGCATTGCAGTGCAGTCTGCCGGGAAGTGCCGCGAGTTTGCCATTTTGACCAATCCAAACAGGCCCGCGGGTTGCCTTCCGTGTGGCCGACCGCGGGCGAGCCGCGGGAGACATCATGTTCAACCGGGAGAAGAACAGAGAGGAGGCAGCCATGGCACTCTACCCGACCCGCTACAGCGATCCCATCGACCAGCTCTTCGGCACCGTGTTCGGCGGCAACGGGAGCCGCAACGGGAACGGCGGCAGCCTGATGCGCGCGCCCGACACCGACGTGATCGAGACGGAGCGCGAGATCCGCGTGGTGACCGAGATGCCGGGGCTGAAGAGGGAGAACATCGAGGTGGACGTGGAGAACAACGTCCTGACCATTCGCGGCGAGAAGCGCGAGGAGCGCACCGAGGGCGAGGCCGGCCGCTTCCACCTGGCCGAGCGCCGCTACGGGACCTTTACCCGCTCCTTCGTCCTGCCGCGCGACGTGGACCCGGAGCAGATCCACGCCGACTTCCAGGACGGCGTCCTCACCATCGCCATCCCCAAGAGCGAGCGGGTGCGCCGGCGCCGCATCGAGGTCGGCGGGATGCAGAACGGCACCGAGCCCGCCGCCGAGGAGGCGGTGAACGGCTGACGGCTGCGCGACGGGGACCAAGAGAGGAGGGGCGGGCACCCTGGGGTGCCCGCCCCTTTCAACACAGAGCCACAGAGCGAAACTACAAGTCGCCGAGAACCCCTCCTGCCGTTCTTGCGGTACCCCTCTGTATCCCCGTGTGAGGCTGCAGTCGCAGTTACGCGGCCAGCAGCTCGCGCAGCTCGCCGACCACGCGGACGCGCCCGGGCGGGGGGTCGAAGCGGTCCGGGATGCCGCCGCCGCCGATCACGATCTCGGTGCCTTCCGGAAGCACGCGGCGCAGCTCGCATGTGAGGCGCGCGAACTCCTCGGGGCTCATGGGGCGCATCACCGAGGTGCACACCATGGCGGCGCGGCGCTCCCCGGCCACGCGGCCGATCTCCTCCAGCGGGACGCTGAGCCCCAGGTAGATGACGCGCCACCCCGCGTCCAGCAGGTGCAGCGCGGCACCCATCAGCCCCAGCTCGTGGTACTCGCCGGGTATGCCGGCGCACACCGCCAGCGGTCCGCCGGCGATGCCCCCCTCCAGCTCGGCGAAGATCGCCGCGAGCTTCTCGCGCGCGAAGGCGGTGGCGTAGTGCTCGTCCGCCACGCCGACCTCGCCGCACGCCCAGCGCTCGCCCACCACCCGCAGCACGGGCATCAGCACCTCGTCCACGCGGCGCAGCGAGGGGACGGAGGAGAGGCGCTCCCACGCGGCCTGCGCGCGGGGGCGATCCATGGAGAGGAGGGCGTCGGCGATCTCGTCGCGAACAGCGTCCAGGAGGGCGGCGTCGGCCTGGGGGGAGAGCGGAAGGGAGGTCTGCCGCACTCGATCCAGCGCCTCGCCGATGGAGAGGCCTTCGTCGATCAGGCGCTTGATCCGCGCCAGGATGGCGACATCCTCGTCGGTGTACAGCCGGTACCCCGCGGGCGAGCGGAGAGGGGTGAGGAGGTGATAGCGCCGCTCCCAGGCGCGAAGCGTTGCCGGATTGATCCCGGTGAGGTGCGCCACCCGTTTGATCCGGTACGTCATCACGTTGGGCTCTCCGGGCCCGTGCGGACACGTTCAGTTCATGCGTTCGCTCCCGGCAGTCCCCGCAGGGGCTGGTGGAGAGCGCGGTCGTGCGCCCAGCGGGGCGTGATCCCCAGCATCGCGGGCCGCAGCGACGCGGCCACGGCGGTCGCGCTCCACGCCAGCTTCTCCGGCCACGGCACCACCGTGCGCCCCGCCGGCGCGTCGGGCCGGCGCCTGCGGAGGCGCACACCGATGGCGCGATAGGTGCGGCTCGCCACCAGGATCGCGGGGCGGAAGCGCCAGGGGATGTCGCGCATCCCCCCGTCGGCACTGCGGTAATAGCGGTCCGCGAGCGCCAGCACACTCCGGACCACATGCGTCACACGCTCCGGATCCGCCTCCCCGCGCACCACCTCTTCCGGATCGATCCCCGCGCTGCGCAGCCGCTGGGCGGGGAGGTACACCCGCCCGCGCTCCGCGTCCTCCGCCACGTCGCGGCAGATGTTGGTGAGCTGCATGGCGATCCCCAGGTCGATCGCGTGGGGGAGCGCCTCGCGGCAGCGCACGCCCAGCACTCCGCACATCATGAGCCCGACGGTGGAGGCTACGCGGTAGCAGTAGCGCACCAGTTCCGCGTCGTCCGTCATCCGCACCACGCCCAGGTCGCCGCGCACCCCGGCGATCAGCTCGGTGGCGGCGCCCATGGGCAGGCCCAGGCGATCGGCGGCCGCGCGGAGCTCTGCTACGAGGGGACGTGGCCGTGTGCACCCTGCAACTTCATTGGACAAAGCCTCTAGCGCAAGCTCCGCGTAGGAAGGATCGTCGGCTTCATCTCCCATGTCATCCACCATGCGACAGAACGCGTACACGGTGGCCGCGTCGTCGCGCACCGTACGCGGCAGCAGGCGGCTGGCCCACCAGAAGGTGCGCGCCTTGGCGCGGAAGACGGCGTGGCTCTCGGCCAGGAGCTGCGCGTTCACGCGAAGGCGGCGGTGCGCGCGGGCGCCGCTGGCAGGGGAAGGGGATCGGCCGGCGCGGGCATGACCCGCTCCAGCACCTTGGCCGTGGAGAGCACGCCCGGAACGCCCGCGCCGGGGTGCGTGCCCGCCCCCACGAAGTAGAGCCCGCCCACGTGCGGCGACTGGTTGTGGTAGCGGAAGTACGCCGACTGGGTCAGCCGCGGCTCGATGCCGAACCCCGCGCCGTGCGTGGAGCGCAGCGTGTCGCGGAAGTAGTTGGGGGTGAGGTGGAAGGAGGTCGCCAGCGACTCGCGCAGCCCGGGCAGAAGGGTGCGCTCCAGGTGCGACAGGATGCGCTCGAAGTACTCGGGTCCCGCCTCGTCCCAGTCGATCCCGCTCTGCAGGTTGGGGACGGGGGAGAGGACGTAAAAGGTCTCGCACCCCGCGGGCGCCAGCGATGGATCGGTGCGCGTGGGGGCGTGCAGGTAGAGCGAGAAGTCCTTTGCGAGCACCTTGCGATCGAAGATGTCGTCGAGCAGTCCCTTGTAGCGCGGCCCCATCAGGATGGTGTGGTGCGCCAGCTCCGGGTACTGCTTCCGGGTGCCGAAGTAGCCCACGAAGAGCCCCATCGAGTACCGACGCGTCTTCAGCGCGGCGCGCGTGCGCCAGTTGCGCTCCTCCGGCGCCAGCAGCGACCCATATACCTGCGTGGGGTCGGCGTTGGCGACCACCATCGACGCCGCGATCCTGCGCCCGCCGGCATGCACCGCCACCGCCCGGCCGCCGCGCGTCTCGATCCGCTCCGCCGGCGTCCCGAAGTGCATCTCCACCCCCATCTCGTCCAGCAGCTTCACCAGCCCGTGCACGATGGAGGTGGTGCCGCCCTTTGCGAACCAGACGCCCCACTTCCGCTCCAGCCAGTGGATCAGCAGGTAGATGGAGGTGATGCGGAACGGGTTGCCGCCCACCAGCAGCGGCTCGAAGGTGAAGACCTGCCGCAGCCGCTCGTCCTGGATGTACTTCGCCACCTGCGCGTATACCGAGCGGTGGTTGCCCAGGCGGAGCATGGCCGGGAGGGCGCGCAGCATGTCCGCCGCGCGCCCGAACGGCACGTCCGAGAGCTGGGTGTAGCCGACGGCGAAGATCTTTTCCGCGTGCGCCGCCAGCCTGCGGTAGCCGTCCACGTCACCCGGAGAGAGCGCCGCGATCTGGGCGATCAGGCGTTCCTCGTCGCCTACGTAGTCGAAGCGGGAGCCGTCCGGGAACTCCACGCGGTAAAAGGGGTCGACGGGGACCAGCTCGAAGTAGTCGCGCGAGTCGCGCCCGGCCAGCTCGAACAGCTCGTGGAGCAGGTAGGGCGCGGTGATGACGGTGGGGCCGGCGTCGAAGGTGAAGCCGTCGCGGCGGAAGACGGCCGCGCGCCCGCCGGGCTGGTCCATCGCCTCCAGCAGCACTACGCGATGACCTCGGGCGCGCAGCCGGATGGCCGCGGCGAGTCCCCCGAAGCCCGATCCGATGACAACAGCCGGATCGCTCATGCGGGCTCCGAAGAACTGCGGGTCTCACGCGGAGGCGCGGAGGCGCGGAGGACTGCAACTGCATGGCTCACACAGAGACACAGAGGCACAAAGAGGGTTTCTCCGCGTCTCCGCGTCTCCGCGTGAGGCTTCTTTTGTTTGATGCGACGAATCATCCTTCCCTCAGCGCGACCTGCGTCAGTCCATCCGATGCATCCAGGTGGGCGATCGGCTCCAGTGCGACGCGGGCCAGCTCCCACGCCAGGTGGCGAAGCGCGGGCGCTCTCTTGAGCGCCGGCGCGGAGACGACGGCGAGCGCCTCGTGGCGGATTCGGCCCAGCACCGCGCGCAGGGCGCCCGCCGTGCGGAAGCGCTCGGTGGCGCGGCGTACGTCGTCGTCGGGAGTCCGGTCGCGCGGCAGTGCGAGGAGCGCGCGGATGCAGGGGCCGTCGCCGGGGTGCAGTGCCACGTGCTCCACGACGAGGGCGCTGACCTTGCCCTCGCGCAGGTCGCTGCCGGGGGCGCCGCGGCCCTTCTCGCCGTACAGGTCCAGCACGTCGTCCTGCAGCTGGAAGAGGACGCCGAGGCCGCGGAACCCGCCAGCCAACGCGCGCGCCTCGTCCGGCGTGTGTCCGGCCAGGATCGCGGCGCCCTCCACGGGGAGTTGGAAGAGGGCGCCGGTCTTTCCCTCCACGGCGGTGCGGTACGCTTCCCAGCCGATGTCGGCCGCGCCCGCGAGGGCGATCTCCGCCGTCTGGCCGCGCGCGGTGACGGTGGCGTGGCGGGCGATGGCGGTGCACAGCGCAAGGCGGTGCTCGGCCGGAGCGGGGATGCGCTCCACGGCCAGGAAGGGAAGCATCAGGAGGAGGTCGCCCGCGTTCACCGCCTGCGCCGCGCCGAAGCGCTGCCAGGTGGTGGGACGGCCCCGGCGCGTGGTGTCGCCGTCCTGCAGGTCGTCGTGGATGAGGGTGGCGTTGTGCAGGAGCTCGCACGCGGCGGCCCACCCCGCGCCCCGGGCACGCTCGCCGCCCAGCACCTCCAACGCCGCAAGCGCCAGCCGCGCGCGCAGGCGTTTCCCGCCTGTCGCCAGGTGCTCGCGCACCATGAGCGCCGCCAGGTCCGTGCGCGGATCGCCGGCTAGGTCGAGCATCATCTGCTCCGTCTCGGCGAGCCCCTCCTCCGAACGTAGGGCGCGGCTCAGCGGGAGCGGGCGGGGCCGGCGCGCGGGGCGCTCCAGTGTGGCGCGGGCGCTCATGCGGCTCCTTCGGTGGTCCGGTGCGTCATCCCGCCCTCACCGCGGTGTGCAGGAGCGAAGCGGCCAGGTCGCGCCCGCCGGGTCCCAGCGTGCCGAGCGCGAGGCGGCGGCGCGTTCCGCCGCTGGCGTGCGTGAAGAGGCGCGCCATCACCCCGCTCACCTCGCGGGCCGTCAGCCGGTCGCTCAGGTAGCCGCGCCAGTCCGCGTCGGGGAGGGAGAAGAAGGAGTCGAAGAAGTCCCGCGCCGCATCGCCGTCCATCCTCACGAGCTGCTCCATTCCAAAGCGGAAAAGGGCGAAGCGCCGCCGCCGGTCCGCGGGCCACATCGCGTCCCACGCCGCCGCCGTCGCGGATTCCGGGGTGGCGCCCGGCGTGTCCAGCGCGGCGGCGACCGCCTCCGCCAGCGCCGGCGCGGCGGCGAGGGAGCGGGCCAGCGAGTAGCCTGTCGCCGGGTGCACGAAGCCGCCCGCGGCGCCGAAGCCCACCACCCGCGCGTGCCGGCGCGGCAGCTCGCCGCCCATCGGGATCCACACCTCCTCGCGGTCCACCACGCGGCGGACGCGCACGCCCATTCCGTCCAGCCGCCGCCACAGGCGCGTTTCCAGCAGCGCCAGCGGCAACGCGGGGCGGGCCGCCAGCGCGGTCTCCTCCACGAAGATGCGTCCGTCGGCCAGCGGGAAGGCGTACAGGAAGGTGGGGAAGCCGCCGCGCTCCCCTGCGGGGAGGTGGCCGTCGCGCCAGTCCATCAGCACCGCTTCGCCGGGTGCGAAGGGGTGCACGTCGGCCTCGATGGTCCACCCAAGCGCCGTCTGGTACGCCTGCGCGGGGCGCTCCTGGCGCGGAAGGAGCGCAGGTTTGTGCCCGGTGGCATCCACCACCAGGCGCGCCTCCACCGTGCCTCCCTCGTGGAGCCGGACCGCCGTCGCCGCGGTTCTCGCGCTGAACCCCGTCGCCGCGCCGTCCATCGTCCGCACTCCCGCGCGCCCGCAGCGCCCGGCGAGCCAGGCCGCCATGCGCGCGTTGTCCACCCGCGCATACGTGCGCTCCAGCCGGTGCGGCCGGCCGGCGTGCACCACCGCGCGGGGCCAGGTTTGGTCGAAGAGCGGCGGGACTCCGGCGTCTTGCAGCTCGTCCGCCCAAACGCCGTACTTGGCGGGCCAGTGCACCTCGCCCGCGGGCCCCAGCACCCCGGTCGAGACCCCGCGCTCCGCCAGGGCCGCCGCGCACGCGAGCGCGGCCGGGCCCTTCCCAACGACGAGCGCATCCAGCATCGTCATGGCTATGGCGGGGTAGAAGGTTGCACAAAGATTGGACGTACTGCACAACGTATCGGTGCCGAATACCACACGCCAAGAGGAGCGGAGCGAGCCGTTGATCGACATCGGGAGTACGAACGCCGCGGTATCAGCGGATCTACTGAGCGCGCCCGGCGGGTTCGTCTGGTGGTACGCGGACCTTGTGGCGCCCGGCGGCGACGGGGCGGTGCTGATCTGGTCGTACGGCCTCCCCTTCCTCCCCGGCTACGCGGACGCGGCCCGGCGGGGAGCCCCGCAGCTTCCGTTTCGGCGCCCATCGCTGAACCTGGCCGTGTATCGCCGAGGCGCGCCCGTATTCTACCTCCTCCAGGAGTACCCGGCGGAGTCGCCGCCGGCGTGCCCGCTCACCGACGAGCAGCGCATCGGCCGCAGCACCTTTTGGCGCACCGCGGACGGTGGACGCTGCACGCTGGGTGCCGCGCTCGACTGCGCTCTTCCGGGCACGCGTGCGCGTCTGACCGGCACGCTGCACGTCCGGGGCACGGCCCGCCTTCCGGATCCGTCGCGCGATTCGGCCGCGCCGCACCTGTGGACGCCGCTCACCGGCCCCGCCGCCGGCACCCTGCGCCTGGAGCTGGACGGGCGCCCTTTCGCCCAGGTCCAAGGTCGCGCGTACCACGACCGCAACACCGGCCGCGTACCGCTCCAGGAGCTGGGGATCGACCGCTGGATGTGGGGGCGCGTCCCCCTCGACCGGCGCGAGCTGGTGTACTACCTCACCTGGCCCAAGGGCGGCGACCGCCCGATCCACTTCGGCGTCGAGATCGGCGCCGACGGTCGGATGACGCGCACCGAGCTGGAGGTGGAGCTGGGGCGCGAGCGGCGCACCTTTGGCGGCTTGTCGCGGCCCGAGCGCATCGTCCTGCGCGCCGCGGGCCGCGCCTGGATGGAGGTGGTGCACACGCGCGTGGTCGACGCTGGCCCCTTCTACCTGCGTATGCTCTCGGAAGCGCGCACCGCATCCGGCGAGTCGGCGGAGGGGTGGAGCGAGCTGTGCCGCCCCGACCGCGTGGACCTGGCGCCGCACCGACCCTTCGTCCGCATGCGCGTGCACCGGGTGGATGGGCCCAACTCCATCTGGCTCCCCCTCTTCACCGGCCCGCGCCCCGGCCGCGTAGGGAGGCTCGTTCGCCACATGCTGGCCGGCGGGAGGAGCGCGTGATCGCCGCCTGGCTCCTTCTGGCCGCAGCGCCGCTCGTTGTCCTGGCGCTCGTCCTCTTCAACCTCGCCGTCTGGCCGCGCGGTCGTGCGGACGGGCGCATCTCCCGCCGCGTCTCCATCCTTATCCCCGCGCGCGACGAGGCGGAGACGATCGAGCGCTGCGTCCGCGCCGTGATCGCCGGCACGCACCCGCCCGACGAGGTCATCGTGTACGACGACGACTCCTCCGATGGCACCGCCGGCATCGTCGCGCGCCTGGCGGCGGAGGACGGGCGCGTGCAGCTGCTGCGTGGCGTCCCCCTGCCGCCCGGCTGGGTGGGGAAGCCGCACGCCTGCCACCGCCTCGCCGAGGCCGCATCGGGCGACGTGCTGGTCTTCCTCGATGCAGACACCGAGGCGTCGCCGGAATGCCTGGCGCGGATCGGCTCCGTCTTCGCCGACTTCCGCGCCGACGTGGTGACCGCCGCCACCCGGCAGGTGATGGCCACGTGGGCAGAGCGGTGGATCATCCCGCTCCTGCACCTGACGTACGTCGCGTGGCTCCCGCTCCCGCTGATCTGGCGTTCACGCGATCCGCGCTTCCTCGTCGCGAACGGCCAGCTCCTCGCCATTCGTCGCCCCGCCCTCGACGCCGCCGGCGGCTGGCCCTCCGTGCGCGCCGAGGTGGTCGACGACATGGCGCTCTGCCGGCGTGTAAAGGAGGCGGGAGGCCGCATCGTTTTCGCGGACGGGCACCTCATGGCGCGCTGCCGGATGTATCGCGGCGCGGGGGAGGTGTGGCGCGGCTTCTCCAAGAACCTGGCCGAGGGGGTGGGCGGGACGGCGGCCGGCGTGCTGGGCGGGGTCGCGCTGTACGGAATGGTGTTCGTCGCGCCGTACATTGGCCTGGCGGCGGCGTTGCTGGGCGCGCGCTCGCTCCTCGCACCGTCCCTCGCCGGCGTCGCGGCGAACGTGCTGATCCGCATCGCCCTCGCCCTCCGCCTGCGGCAGCCAATGGAGGGCATCCTGCTGCATCCGCTGGCGGTGCTGGGGTTGATGGGAATCGCCGTGAATTCCTTCCGCTGGAGCCGCCGCGGCGACATCCGCTGGCGCGGCCGGCGGTACGCATCGCGCGAGGCGAGGCTGGGATGATGCGACCACGGGAACACGGAGCGGGGGAGAGCACGGGCAGCGGGCTGCCCCTGCGAGGCGTCGGTGCGTTTGGGCGGGCGGCGGAGCGGGGGCAGGCGCCCATGGACAGGGCGCGGAGCAGCGCCGGCCACGGGCGTGATGCATCACGCCCCTACGTGGCAACGAATTACGTCCGCAACACGGAGAACGCCGCATGCGCGGAGTGCACCCCCTCTCCGGATAACGAGAGGGGGCCGGGGGGTGAGGGCCGCCGGCCCCGCATATGACCCCGCCCGCGCGCTCCCCCTGGTTCCTAGCCCTCACGCGGCCGTACGTGCGGCGGCGCCTCGCGCGCGGCCTCGACGGCTTCTGCGTGGAGGGTCTCGCCCAGGCCCGCGAAGCCGCGCGCCTCGGCCCCGTCATCCTCGCCGCGAACCATGTGGGATGGTGGGACTCCTTCCTGGTGGTGGCGCTCGACGAAGCGCTCGGCACCGAAGGGTACGCGCTGATGGACGCGGAAAGCGTACGCCGCCTCCCCTTCTTTGCACGCCTGGGAGCGCTCCCATTGGACCGCGCCGGCGCGGCGTCGTCGCGCGCGGGGCTGCGGGATGCGGCGGCGAAGCTCGACCGTCCGGGGCGCGCGCTCTGGATCTTTCCGCAGGGCCACCACCGGCCGGCGCACCTCCGCCCGCTCGGCTTCCAGGGCGGCGTCGCCCTCCTCGCGCGGATGGTCCCGGAGGCGTCCATCATCCCCATCGCCCTCCAGTACGCCTGGGGTGAGCGGCCCGCCCCCGCCGCCTGGGCTCACCTGGGCACTCCCATCCGGGCCGCCGGAGCAGATGTGGCGGCGGTGGAGCGCGCAGTCGAGGGCGGCCTCGCGCGCATCGATGCGGCGCTGGCGGGAAACGTGCGCCCCTTTCCCGCGCTGGTGGCGCCGCGGGTGAAATCGCCGGAATCGGGATTAGGAGCGCGTCTGCTGGGCGGGCGCGGGGGTGACGATGGCTGACGTGGTGGTGATCGGCGCTGGCGTCGGCGGGCTTGCGGCGGCGACGCGGCTGGCGGCGCGCGGCCTTTCCGTCGACGTGCTGGAGGCCGGCCCGCGCGTCGGCGGGAAGCTGAACGTGCGCGTGGTGGACGGCGTGGAGGTGGACACGGGACCCAGCGTCCTCACCCTTCCGGGCGCACTGGACGCGATGTTCCGGGTTGCCGGAAGCTCGCTCCAGGACGAGATTTCGCTGCGCGAGCCCCACCCCGCCTTCCGGTACCTCTACCCGGACGGCGTGGCGCTGGACGTCTTCGTGCGGCCTGAGGAGACGGTCGAGTCGGTGCGGACGACGCTGGGCACGCAGGCGGCGGACGATTTCGCCGGTTTCCTGCGCTACGCGGCGCGCATCTGGGAAGCGGCGGCGCCGCACTTCGTCTACGGGCCGGCGCCGACGCCCGCGACGCTGGCGCGGGGCGGCCTGGCGGCGCTGGCGCTGCTGCCGCGCATCGATCCCCTGCGCGGGATGTGGGGGGCAATCCGCGCGCGCGTCCGCTCGCCGCACCTGCGCTGGCTGCTGGCGCGCTATGCGACGTACAACGGCTCGGACCCGCGCCGCGCCCCGGCCACCCTCAACTGCATCGCCCACGTGGAGCTGGCGATGGGCGGCTACGGCGTGGAGGGTGGGATGTACCAGGTCGCCCGCGCCCTCGCCCGCGCGGCCGAGCGCGCCGGAGCCCGCATCCACACGGGCGCGCGCGTGGAGCGCATCCGTACGAGCGCCGGGCGCGTACAGGGGGTGGAGACGGCGGATGGACGGCACTGGCCCGCCGCCGCCGTCGTCGGGAACGCGGACGCCGCCCACGTGCTGGACGACCTTCTCCCCCGCGGCACCGCGCGTCGCGCCGGCGCGGAGCCGTCGATGTCCGGCTGGGTCGGCATCGTGCGCGCCCGCCGGCGCACGGGAGCGGAGGCGCGCGTCGCGCACACCGTGCTCTTTCCGGGCGCGTACACGGACGAGTTCGCGGACATCTTCGACCGCGGCGTGCCCCCCGCTGAGCCCACGGTGTACCTGTGCGCGCAGGAGGCGTGTCACGGCCGCTCCGGATGGGGCGAGGACGAGCCGCTCTTCGCAATGGCCAACGCCCCCGCCGAGCCCGCCGCCGGCCCCCGCGACGCCGAAGCGTGGACCCGCCTGCGCGAGACCGTGATTCAGCGGCTGCGCAGCGCCGGCCTGGTCGCGGAGCACGACACGCTGGCCTGGGAGCGCACCCCTACCGGCCTGGCGAGGGAGTTCCCGGGGAGCCGCGGGAGCATCTACGGCGCGGCTTCCAACTCGCCGCTGGCGGCCTTTCGCCGCCCGCCGAACCGGGTCGCGGGGGTGCGCGGGCTGTACCTTGCATCCGGGAGTGCGCACCCCGGCGGCGGGGTGCCGCTGTGCGTCCTCTCGGGCGAGGCGGCCGCGCGCGCGCTCCTCACCGACCGCGGGATGGAACCGTAGCGCTGGAGGATGATGGAACGACTGCGAAAGCTCCGTGCGCTGGCCGTGCTGGCCGCGCTCCCCCTCTGCGCCTCCGCCCGGGGCGCGGACGTTTGGGAGGGTCGCTACGCGATGGAGCTGCGCGTGGGGAGCATCGCGCGCGTGCCGATCATGGGGGCTCAAAGGAGCGTCACCCGCTCCCTTCTGCTGGTCGAACTGGAGCGCCGGGCGGGCCGCCTGGTGCAGCGCCAGCGTGTCTGCGGCGTGGACATCAACAGCCCGCGCCTGAGGATGACGGTGCCCGCCGCCTTCGTGCGCTCCCTCGCCCCGCGCGAGTACCCGGCCGAAGTGCGCGGCGATGCGCCGGGGGCCAGCTACACCGCCGACTCCGGCGTGGACCACGTGGGCTACGATCCGCGCCTCACCGGCGGCGCCCTCCCGCGGGACGCCCGCTCCCCCGGCGTGGTGGACAGCGACGGCGACGGCGCGCCCGGCGCAACCGTCGTCGCACACTTCCCCGTGGTCGGGCGCGTGCGCTTCTTCGTCGCCCAGCGCGCGCACGTCGTCCTGCACGGCCGCCGCACGTCGCACGACCGGGTGGAGGGCGAGGTGGAGGTGCGCCTGCTGGAGCAGCGCACGCTGGGAGCATCCAACCGGATGTTCGCCCGCACCCTCCCCCTGCGCCCCGATTCTGCCACCAGCGGGTTCACCATGGTCCGCACCGAGATCGCCGGCTGCGACGCGCTGATCAAGAACGCGCGGACGATCTTCGCGCGCTGACCCCCACACCCATCGACGCATGCCCGGCCGCCCATACGTCCTTGCCGAAGCCACCTGGAAGACGGTGGAGCACACGCCGTACACGGTGGCCGTGCTCCCCTGGGGCGCCACCGAGCCCCACAACTACCACCTCCCCTACGCCACCGACGTCATCCAGTGCGACCACGTCGCCGCGGAGGCCGCGCGCCTCGCCTGGGAGCGGGGGACGCGCGCCGTGGTGCTCCCCACCGTACCCTTTGGCGTGCAGACGGGGCAGCTCGACCTCAAGCTCGCGCTGAACCTGAACCCCAGCACCCAGGCCGCCGTCCTCACCGACCTGGTGAACGCGCTGGACGGGCAGGGGATCCACCGCCTGGTGCTGCTCAACGGCCACGGCGGCAACGACTTCCGTCAGATGATCCGCGAGCTTCAGCCGCGCAGCCGCGTCTTCATCTGCGCGGTCAACTGGTGGAACTGCGTCGACCCGAAACCGTTCTTCGCCGAGCCCGGCGACCACGCCGGCGAGCTGGAGACGAGCGTGATGATGCACGTCGCCCCCGGCCTCGTCCTTCCGCTGGACGAGGCGGGGAGCGGTGCCGCCCGGCGCTTCCGCGTCACCGGCCTGCGCGAGGGGTGGGCGTGGGCGCCGCGCCACTGGCGCCAGGTTACGGACGACACCGGCACGGGCGACCCCTCCGCCTCCACCCCTGAGAAGGGAGCCACCTTCTTCGACGCCGTCGCCGAGCGCATCTCCGGCCTCCTCGTCGACCTCGCCGCCGCGGACCTCGACGCGCTCTACGAATAGCCGCACCCGTGCAAAGCCCAGCGCGCCCGCTCCAGCCCCGGAGCGGGCGCCTTTTTGCGCGCCGAACCGGCCATCCGCGCGCACCTCACACCTGCGCGCTGGCCTGCGCTGCACGCCCCGAAACGTCGCTTGAGTGGCGCGGCGGAAACGGTTATGGTTGTTGAGCTACCGAAGCGCTCCCGAGCTCCCGGACGACGCCATGAGCACCCCGCCGACGAACCCGCCTCCGCCCGAGGACAAGCCGGACGAGCCGGAGTACGCCCAAGACCTGATCGAGCTGCGTGACCGTCTGGCCGCGGACGGGGTCCGTATCCGAATCCCCCGGCTTGACTCAAAATGGGAACTACCGGAACCGATTGAGGTGGAGGGAGAAACCGCGAGCGAAATCCTGATCCGATGGCGACACGCCCCCCCGTGAGGCACTACTTCTTCGACTCGTCCACCTTCTTGAAGCTGTTCGTGGTGGAGGCGGGTGCCACTCGTGTTCGCGACCTCGCGGTGCTCAAGGGCAGGATGCACAGGTGCGGGTGTCGGTTTGCCATCTCGCACATCCGGAGTGCGTCTCGGCAATGCGCCAGATGCTGGAACGAGGTGGCGGTGGGCGACCGGGGATCAGCTTCGGCAGATTCGGGCGAACGTTTCCGCAAATCGCAGAAATCTTCCGTGCTGCGTCCCACATCGTGGTTGTCGAAGCGAGCAACGTCATCCAGAGTCTGCCGATTTGGCCTCGCGTCACCATGTGAAGGGCGCGGATGCGGTGCACATCGCGGCTGCTCGACGCGTTCACCGGCTCCTTCGGGAGGACGAGGAATTTTGGTTCGTCTCGGCGGATTCGGCGACAGTCCGCCGCAGCGCGCCAGGAAGGGATGTCGGTCCTCGATTCGACGACTCAATGGCCCGGACCGGCCTGGAAGTCGGTCGTTCACCCATCAGAAGCTAACAAGGAGGCGCGAGATCTTTCTCCAAGCCTCCTCCTCCGCGTCTCCGCGCGAGACCATCGCTATCCTGCGCCACACGGCAGCGGGCGGGCCGCGTCAGGAGGGCGGCTGCACCTTGCGCAGCGCGGCGCGGGTGATGGTCTGGCGGGAGGCTTCGGCGTAGCCCTGCCAGGGGTCTTCGCGCAGCCCGGCAAAGCGCTCGGGGACGGTGCGGACGGTGAAGTCCATGGGTTCGGCGCCGGAGCCGAGCTCGTCCCAGGTGAGCGGCGTGGAGACGGGGGCGCCGGGCCGCGAGCGGGTGGAGAACGGGGTGATGATGGAGGCGCCCCACGCGTTGCGCAGGTAGTCGACGAAGATGCGCCCCTTCCGGTCCGCCTTGGATGCGTGCTCCAGGTAGTGCCGCGGCGCGCGCCGTGCCGCCTCCGATGCCAGCGCGCGGCTGAACTCCCGCACCTGTTCCCAGCTGTGCCGGCGGGCGAGCGGGACCACGACGTGCACCCCCTTGCCCCCCGTCGTCTTCACGAATGAGCGCAGCCCCAGCTCCTCCAGCCGGTCGCGAAAGGAGAAGGCCGCTCCCACCACGCCCGCCCATGGCACCCCCGGCCCGGGGTCCAGATCCAGCACCATACGGTCGGGGCGGTCCAGCCGGTCGCGCCGGGCGTTCCAGGTGTGCAGCTCCAGCACGCGCATCTGCACCATCGAGAGCACCGCCTTCAGCGACTCCGCCGCCAGGTGCATCGAGACGCCGCCATCCGGCTTCTCCACCTCCACCTGGCGCAGCTCGGGCGAGACGTGGCCGGAGGCGTGGCGCTGGTAGAAGCAGGCGCCCCCCTCGCCGTCGGGACAGCGGACCAGCGTCAGCGGGCGCCCCCGCAGAAAGGGGAGGATGCCGCCGGCCACGGCAACGTAGTACCCGGCCAGCTCGCGCTTGGTGATCCCCTGCTCGGCGTACATCACGTCGTCCGGGTGCGAGATCCGCACGCCGGAGATGCGCGTCTCGTCCGCTTTCGCCATCTCGTCCCCCGCATCGGTGATGGAGCCGCTCCCCTCGCGCCACCTGCTCTGCATCCGGGGTGCCGGGGGATCAAAACTCTTGACAGCACGGGAACAAAACCGAAGATTACCCGTATAAGGTTCTGCACCGCAGGACCCAATCACGGAGGGGAAAACACCATGGCGGAGATCAACTTCAAGTCGCTGCAGGACCGCTTCCCAGCGGAGGAGATCGAGTGGCGGCTGCAGCAGGCGGGCGAGAAGAACGGCCGCGTGTGGGCCATCTGCGTTCCATACGTCACCAACCGCGCCATCCAGAGCCGCCTGGACGAGGTGGTGGGGCCAGGCAACTGGAAGAACGAGTTCCGCCCCGGGCCGGACGGCGGGGTGATGTGCGGGCTTTCGGTGCGGGTGGGCGAGGAGTGGGTGACCAAGTGGGACGGCGCCGAGAACACCGACATCGAGGGGGTGAAGGGCGGCCTCTCCGGCGCGATGAAGCGCTCGGCGGTGCAGTGGGGGATCGGGCGCTACCTGTAC
>JAUJMI010000198.1 GCA_030446945.1 Longimicrobium sp.
CGGCGGCCCCAGCCGCTGGAGCACCGAGCGCTCCACCCAGTGGGAGCCGCTGGCCGACACGCTGGTGGTGGAGGTGCAGTACGACCATTTCAGCGGCGGCCGCTTCCGCCACGGCACCCGCTTCCTGCGCTGGCGCCCCGACAAGGACCCGCGCCAGTGCAGCATGGAGCAGGTCGTCAAGGAGAGCCGTTCGACGGCGGCGCTGCTGTAGCGAGGGCCCCCACCCCGCTTGCCCCTCCCCCAATAACCACCTGGGGGAGGGGCGCTGGCGTGCATGGGTGTGCACAGGGCGCGAGGCGGCGCGGGGGCTGCCTCTAGGGTTTGGGTGCGGAGGGCCGGGGGTGGCCGCGGGGGAAGGGGCGGGCAGACACGCAGGTCTGCCCCTACCAGGTTTGAACGCAGCGCAGAGGTCGAGGCGGGGCGCAGGGCGGGCGCGATGAATCGCGTCCCTGCGGCGCGTCACGCCACGTACCCACGCCCCCTCTCTCGATAACAGAGGCGCAGCCTCTCCCATTGTCGGGAGAGGGGGCAGCGAGGAACGAGCGGGGGTGAGGGCCGCCGTTAGAGCCCCGACGCCGTGTCGCCCGGGATCATCGCGCGGCGGGCGAGCGACACGGGGAGGCCCAGGCGCAGGAAGCGGTCGTGGAACTCGCGCAGGGAGAAGGTCTTGCCCTGCGACTCCAGGTGGCGGCGGTAGTCGTCGCGCAGCTTCAGGATCTGCATACGGCCCAGCGCGTAGTAGAGGTACGTAGGGTCGTTGGTGCCGCGCTGCGTCTCACGCAGGGCGGGGAAGGGGGCGAAGAATGCGATCTCCTCGAACCGCTTCGCCGCGTCCTCTACCGACGCGCCGTACGCGTGCATGGCAAGGCCGGCGTGCCAGCGCGCGTGCCGCTGGAGGGCGCGCCGCAGCTGGCCCAGGCGCACGGCCGGGCTGCCGCCGCCCAGCCCCTCGTCCACCATCATCTGCTCCGTGTAGTGCGCCCACCCCTCCACCAGCGAGGCGGGGGTGAACACCTTGCGCACCTCGGTGGGGATCTGCGAGCGGTAGAGGAGCTGCACGAAGTGGCCGGGCATCGCCTCGTGCACCGTGATCCCCAGGAGGCCCGGGTAGTTGAAGTACGTGAGGTGCTGCTCCTTCTGCTCCGCCGTCCACGACGGGTCCACGTTGGTGATGTTGTAGAACGCCTCCGTGGCCACCTCCTCAAAGGGGCCGGGGGTGTCCATGGAGGCGAAGCCCTGCCGCGCGTACTCCGGCGTGGGGCGCACCACCGGCATGCGGTCGCTCGGCAGGGTGACGATCCCGCGCTCCACGATGAAGCGCCGGATGGTGTCGAGCTGCGCACGCGCGGTGGGGATGAGCTGCTCGGGCGTGGGGTGCACGTGGGTGATGGAGTCCATCACCTGCAGCGGAGTGCGGCGCGGGTCGATGCGCGCCGCCTCGCGGGCCACCCACGCGTGGTAGTCGCGGATGGCGCGCTCGTTCAGGTCGCGAAGCTGGTCCGCCGAGAGATCGACGAACTCCTCATACTTCACCTTTCGCTCGAAGAGGGAGCGCCCCAGCCGGAAGTCGCCGCGGGCGCGGGGCACCACGTCCCGCTCCAGCCACGCCGCGTATCCCTCCATCTCGCCGATGGCGCGGGTGCGCGCGGCCTCGAAGCGGGTGCGCAGCGCCGGGTCGGCGCGCTCGGCGCCCTGCGCGGCAAGGGCCGCCGGGAGGTCCTGGCGCAGGAAGCTCACCGTGCCGCGCGTGTTCCGCACCGCGTCCGTCGCCCAGAGCTGCGGCACGTCGGCGAGGTTGGCGCGGGCGGCGGCGAGCACGGCGGGGATCCCCTCCATGCGCGCGATCAGCAGCTCCATCCTCCGGGGCGCGGGCGCGAACTCGCGCGAGGCGATCGACGCCAGCCCGCCTGCCACCACGCTGTTGTAGACCGACGGGTTCTTTTGCCACCCGCGCACCTCCTCCCACTCCAGCAGCTCGGCGCGCAGGGCGTGGTCCAGGATCTGGTGATCGAACTTCGCGTCCTCGTTGAGCGACGCGCGGTCGATGGTGCCCAGCTCGGCCAGGAAGCGGCGCAACTCGGCGGTGCGGCGATCGATGGCGGGGCGCGTGAGGTCGGGGAGGCGCTCGTCGAAGCGGTGGATCCCCAGGCTCGTGGAGCGCACCGGGTCCTCGGCGTAGTACCAGTCCAGGAAGGTGCGCGCGAAGCGGTCGTAGCGCGCCTGCTGGCCGGCGGGCGCGGGCGCGGGCGCGGCGCGGGGCGCGGCGGGGGCGCACCCGGCCAGCGCCAGCGCGAGCAGGATGGAACGGCGCGGCAGGCCCATGGAGCTCATCCGTGCGAAGTGTGTGCGTGTCGGGAGGTCTCTGGAAAGATAGCCCGCCCGCCGCGCGGGGCGCCACCCGGCGTCAGAACTCGGGGTGCCCCCGCCGTTCAATGAACGAAGCTCCCCGGTTCATCGAACGGCGACCGAACGCCCGGCCACCTCTCCGCGCGGGCTGGCGAAGCGCGCAAGCCGTGCGCCCGCAACGGCTTGCGGCGCGCGGCCTCTGCGGCTCCTTCGATGCACCCGTGTGGGCCATCCCCTCCGGCATCCGCGGGCGTCGCGAACCATTTCCACCCGGACGGTGCCGTATGTGGAAGCGCTCTCCCATCCTCCTGGTCCTCCTGCTGGCGGCCTGCAACGATTCCGGCTACGAGCAGCGCTCATCGATGCAGCGGGAGGAGCTGATCGACTATGTGGAAGTGCAGAGCGCGACCACGAGCGACAGCGCCGAGCCGGCGGTGGGCGTTATGCACGAGATGGAGCCGCGGTTTCCAGACGTTGCCGAGGGGCGCGCGACGCGACTTGACCACGGCGTAGCCGAGGGCAGACGGAAGCAGTACGCGGCGCTGGCCGAGAACCGCTTCATCGAGGCGCGCCGGGCGCCGCTCTCCACCTTTTCCATCGACGTGGACGCGGCATCGTACAGCAACGTGCGCCGCTTCCTCACCAGCGGCACCCTGCCGCCGGCCGACGCGGTGCGGATCGAGGAGCTGGTCAACTACTTCGAATACGACTATCCCGATCCCGACGGGCAGGAGCCGTTCTCCATCACCACCGAAGTGTCCGCGGCGCCGTGGAACCCGCGCCACCGCCTGGTGCACGTGGGGCTGCAGGGGCGGCGCATGAGCACGGAGCGCCTGCCGCCGAGCAACCTCGTCTTCCTGGTGGACGTCTCTGGCTCCATGGCGTCGCCCGACAGGCTGCCGCTGGTGCAGGAGAGTCTGCGCATGCTCACGGACCAGCTCCGCCGCCAGGACCGCGTCGCCATCGTGCTGTACGCCGGGGAGGCGGGAGTGGCGCTCCCCAGCACCTCCGGCGCGGACAAGGCGGCGATCCGCCGCGCCATAGACGCCATGTACGCCGGCGGCTCCACCAACGGCGCGGGTGGCATCACGACGGCGTACGAGACGGTGCGCCGCAACTACGTCCCCGGCGGCAACAACCGCGTGATCCTGGCCACCGACGGCGACTTCAACGTGGGCGTCAGCAGCGACGCGGAGCTGGTGAAGCTGATCGAGCGCGAGCGCAACGACGGGATCTCGCTGACGGTGCTGGGCTTCGGCACCGGGAACTACCAGGACGCCAAGATGGAGGCGCTGGCCGACCATGGGAACGGCAACTACGCGTACGTGGACGACATCGGCGAGGCCCGCAAGGCGCTGGTGGAGGAGATGGCGGGGACGCTGCACACGCTCGCCAAAGACGTGAAGATCCAGGTGGAGTTCGATCCGGCGCGCGTGCACAGCTACCGCCTGATCGGCTACGAGAACCGCGCCCTGGCCGCGCGCGACTTCCGCGACGACCGCAAGGACGCCGGCGAGCTGGGCGCCGGCCACTCCGTCACCGCGCTCTACGAGGTCGTCCCCCGCGCCGGCCCGGGCGGCGGGCAGCTGCTGACGGTGCGGATGCGCTACAAGGCGCCCAACGGCGTGCACAGCCGCGCCCACGCTCGCGCCGTGCCCAACCGGGTGACGCCCGCCGCGCGCGCATCGGACGACTTCCGCTTCGCCGCCGCGGTGGCGGAGTGGGGGATGCTCCTGCGCGGCTCCGCCCACCGCGGCTCCGCATCGTACGACGCGGTGCTGGCCCGTGCCCGCTCCGCCCGCGGCCCCGACCTCAAGGGCCATCGCGCCGAGTTCGTGCAGTTGGTGGAAGCGTCGCGCCGGCTGGATGGCCTGCGCGGCGACTGACGGCTGTCCTCATACAGAGACACAGAGACACAGAGGAAGAACAGCAGAAGGGGTTCTCTATGGCTTGCAGTTCCCTCTGGGCCCTCAATGATGCTGTTCAGGAGCGCTGAGAGATAAACGGATGTCGCGTAAAATGGGCGTAAGTTGTTGTGTTTGACGGCCTTGTGGCTAAACTGGCGCGGCGTTTGCTTGAGAGGGGTGCGTCTCGCGGAGGTTCGCCGCGGGGCGCATTCCTATTTCCCACGAGGAGAGACGATGAAGAAAGCTACGTTTGTTCTGGCGGCTCTTTCGTTGCTGGGTGTGGCGGGGACTGCCTCGGCGCAGTCGGCGATTCCGCTGTCCGTGGAGATCCGTGGCGACGCCGCGATCCCGACCGGCGACTTCGCGGACGGCATCGAGAACGGCATCGGCTTCACCGGGAGCGCGGCGCTGCAGCTGGTGCCCGGGTTCGGCGTGTACGGCAGCTACAGCCGCACCAACTTCTCGATCGACGGCGCGGATGACGACGTGCTGGACCAGGGATTCTCGGCGGGCCTCACCGCCTCGCTGGGCGGCGGCGCGGGCCGCCCGACGCCGTACCTGGGCGCCGGGCTCCTCTTCCACGAGCTGGAGGTGGACGACGCCGAGGTGGGAGACGCGAAGATGGGCTTCGAGGTCGGCGCCGGGATCGCGGTCCCGCTCGGCCAGCGCGTCCGCGTCACCCCCGCGGTGGGCTACCGGCAGTACAACATCGAGGGGCTGTCGCTGGGGGGCATCGTGAACACGGACATGAACGTGTCGTACCTCAACGCCGGCGTGGGGCTGAACATCGCCTTCTGAGAGTGCGTGAGCGCGTTAGTGCGTTGGGCCGGTCTCTTGTCATCCTGAGGGAGCCGCCCGGCATCAACTCGGCGTTCCGTTGCCGAAGCCGTGCGGCGACCGAGGGATCTAGCCGGAACCGGGCCGGCGGTCGCACCTCACGGCCAGCCCCTCGCAGCGCGCAGTAGATCCTTCGCTCCGCGCCAGACACCGCAGTACAGGAAGCACGGAGAAGCGCTGGGCTCAGCATGACAAAAAAAGGGGGCCGCGGAGGAACCTCCTCCGCGGTCCCCCTGCGTATCTGCGTCAGGCGCGCCGTTCTCCTCCAGTGCGGCAAGGCAACGCACTCACGCGCTCCCGTGCATCTCCTGCCCGGACAGCATCCGCGTCTCGCCGACGTTGGGCTCGTTGCCGGTGACGATGCCCTTGACGACCTCGAAGAGCACCACCGGGCGCGGGGTGTTGTTCACCATGTAGACCACGGAGTCCGCGTCCACGGCGATGAGGACGATGCGCGGATCGTCCGGGCCGCCGTCGCGCTGGCCGCCCTCGTCGCCGAACCAGGCGCGCCAGTCGGGCTTGTAGAGCTCGTGGATCTTGGCGCGGTCGCGCACCAGGCGGGCGCGACCGCTCACCGACACCCACTCGCGCGTGCGGTCTCGGTAAAAGGAGACGTTCACGTGCGGGTCCGTCTCCAGCTCGTCCAGCTTGTGCGACTCCGCGTCGGTCGCGAACCAGAGGTCCGCGCCCCCCGCCTGGCCCTGCGCCGCCATCGGGCGCGACACCAGGTGCCCGTCCGCGCGGCGCGTGGTGAACATCGCGATCTCGATCCCCTCGATCAGGCGGTACAGCTCCGCCAGCTTCTTCTCGGTGGGGACGTTCTCGGTCGCGCCGTGCTTTCCATCCTTCCAATCCGACATGCTTCGACCTCCAAAATCCAAGGTTGGTGTAAAGTCCGGGGCGGGCGGGTGAGCAGTATGCGTGCCGCCCGGCCTTGCCCCGCGCCCCTACGCGCGGCATCCTTGGGCGCGTTGACGACCATCGCATTTCCGCCCGCAGCCGCCGACGTGACCCCGCGCACCCTGCACCGCCTCCAGATCCTGGGCGCCGCCCTCCTCTTCTCCACCGGGGGCGCGGCCATCAAGGCGACCACGCTCACGAGTTGGCAGGTCGCCGGGTTCCGCTCGGGGATCGCGGCGCTCGCGCTCATCCTGCTGGTGCCCTCCGCGCGGCGCGGGTGGTCGTGGCACGTGGCGCCGGTGGGACTGGCGTACGCGCTGACGCTGGTCACCTTCGTCACGGCCAACAAGCTGACGACGTCGGCGAACGCCATCTTCCTCCAGTCCACGGCGCCTCTATACGTCCTGCTGCTGAGCCCGCTCCTGCTGCGCGAGCGCATCCGCAGGAGCGACGTTGCGTTCATGGCGCCGATCGCGCTGGGGCTGGCGCTCTTCTTCGTGGGCGCCGAGGACCCGGTGCGCACCGCCCCGGACCCCGCACGCGGCAACCTGATGGGCGCGGCGAGCGGGCTGCTGTACGGCTTCACGGTGATGGGGCTGCGCTGGACCGGGAGCCGCGGCGAGGGCTCGGCGGTCCCCACCGTCGTGGCGGGGAACCTGATCGCATTCCTCCTCTGCCTTCCCGCCGCGCTCCCGGTGACGGGCGGGGGGACGGCGGACTGGCTGGCGGTGGGCTACCTGGGCGTCTTCCAGATCGCCGCAGCGTACGTGCTGCTCAGCGCCGGCCTACGGCACGTGGGCGCGCTGGAGGCCAGCACCCTGCTGCTGCTGGAGCCCGCGTTGAACCCCGTGCTCTCCTGGGTCTTTCACGGCGAGGAGCCGAGCAGCCGCTACACCTTCAAGTACCTGAGCGAGGGCGGCACCTGGTT
>JAUJMI010000199.1 GCA_030446945.1 Longimicrobium sp.
CGGTGATCCGTGGGCCGCGTTCCAGAACCTCGCGTTCTTCGACGCCTACTTCTCCAACTTCATCGAGGGAACCGAATTCGAGATCGAAGAGGCTCTGGAGATCGTCTTCGAGAACCGCATCCCGGCCGCGCGCCGCGCCGACGCGCACGGCGTCCTGGGGACGTTTCGACTGTTGTCCAGCAGCCACGAGATGGGCCAGAGCGCCGCCGACCTCTCCCGCGACTTCCCCACATTCCGGGCGCTGCTCGAATCCAGGCACGAGACGATCCTGCACGGGAGGCTCGAGACGCAGCCGGGCCGCTTCAAGGAGGTCGCCAACCGCGCCGGGGACACGGTCTTCGTGCATCCTGAGCTGCTGGTCGGTACGATGTCGAGGGCCCTGGAGATCATGTCATCGCTCCCCGATCCGTTCCACCGGGCGGTCTACATGATGTTCCTGGTATCGGAAACCCACCCGTTCGTCGATGGAAACGGTCGCCTCGCGCGGGCGATGATGAACGCGGAACTGATCTCCGGAGGCCAGCGGCGGCTCCTGATCCCGACGGCGTTCCGGGGAGACTACATCGGCGGCCTGCGCCGTCTTTCGAAGCAGGACGATCCCAAAGCGCTGATCCAGGTGCTCGACTTCGCCCAGCGGTTCACCGCCGCGGTGGACTTCGGCGATCTCCCGGCCGCGCAGCGGGTCCTCACGCAGTGCGGCGCCTTCCAGTCCGGCGACGAGGCGCGCCTGCGCATGCCGCGCCCCGCGACCGGCTCCTAGTCATCTCAGGATTCTTGACCTCACAGAGACACAGAGGGAACAACAAGGGGCCGAGGGATTCGCGGAGTCCGCTCGAGCAGGCCGCACGGAGGAGGTTCTACATCTCGCACGATGACCGCTACCGCACACAGCCGGACGTCATCGTGCTCGCTGCACCAGCGCCTATCCCGGAACACGCCCCTGGGAGAAAAATCCGCGGCTGGAAGTGCATGAACCGCACTCCTCCTCCTGATGAGTCGTGGCGGCCTTGGCCACCTCGCCGAACCGCTGGATGAAGCGTACCCGCGGCAAGGCTCGTTTGCGGAATAAAAACGCCAGGGACAACGTTTCATAAACGGTTGAAACGCAGGCAGTTGAGGCACCACGCAAAAGTCTGCGCGTCGATGAGGGCGACGATGGTGGTGAAACAGCCTGGGCGAGTGAACTCGCGGCTACAAGAACACAAACTCCGCCTGCGCGGACTCCGGGTCCAATGCCGCGTCCCTCAAGCCGGCTTCAGCCGCCTTCCCGTGGTTGCAGCCGGGGGCTTCAGCCCCCGGGGTTGCGGCGCCGGTGCCCGCTTCCCGCACCGACCGTTGCTGCGGCCTCGGCGCCTGCCCCCCTGCACCGATCCGCACCCAGTGAAGCGGCCCCGGCGCCCGCTCCCCACGTCAACCCGCTCCCCGGAACCTGCGAAGGCAGGTTTTCCGCGATCGTTGCAGCGGTTTCAACCGCCGGCTATCAGAGATTTCACCCCATCGACCCGGCCCCCCTACAACCCGTACTCCTTGAGCTTCTGCCAGAGCGTCGTGCGCCCCATCCCGAGCGCGGCGGCGGCCTTGGTGCGGTTGCCGTTCGCCTCCTCGAGCGCGGAGCGGATCGCCTCGCGCTCGGCGTCGGAGTCGGGGGCCTGGTAGCGCCGGCCGCTTTCGGGGCGCGCATCCACGGCGCCCGGCTTGCGTCCGTCGCCGGTGGCGAACGTGCCGGCGCCCTCGCGGATCTCCTCCGGCAGGTGGCAGGCGAGAATGCGGCCGCCCTCGCACACGATGCACGAGTACTCCGCCGCCGCCATCAGCTCGCGCACGTTGCCGGGCCAGTCGTAGGCCGTGAGGAGATCCATCGCCTCGTCGGAGACCCCGGCCACGCGGCGCGATGCTTCGCTGCGCTCGTTCCAGCGGGCCAGCGCGGCGGCCACCAAGGCGGGGATGTCGTCCGGGTGCTCGCGCAGCGGCGGAACGCGGATCTGGAAGACCTTGAGGCGGAAGTAGAGGTCCTTTCGGAATCGCCCCTCCTCCACCATCGCCTCCAGGTCCTGGTGCGTGGCCGCCAGCACGCGCACGTCCACCGAAACGGGGCGCGACGTCCCCACCCGCACCACCTCGCGCTCCTGCAGCACGCGCAGGAGCTTGGCCTGCATGGCGGGCGACACGTCGCCGATCTCGTCGAGGAAGAGCGTCCCGGCGTTGGCCTCCTCGAACAGCCCCTTGCGGTCCGCGACGGCGCCGGTGAAGGCGCCGCGCGCGTGGCCAAAGAGCTCGCTCTCCAGCAGCCCTTCCGCCAGCGACGAGCAGTTGACCGCCACGAAAGCCCGCGCCCGCCGCGGGCTTTCCTCGTGCAGGGCGCGGGCGATGACCTCCTTCCCCGAGCCCGTCTCGCCGCGCAGCAGCACCGTGCTCTCCGTAGGGGCGACGCGGGAGATGGCGCGGAGGACCTCGCGCATCTTGGTGGTGGTGGCAACCAGACGGCGCGTGCCGTCGCCCAGCACCGGCTCGCGGCGGGCGAGCACCGTCCGGATCTTCTGGCGGAGCACCTGGTTGTCGCAGGGCTTGGTCAGGTAGTCGTCCGCGCCCAGCTTGAGCGCCTGCACCGCGCTGTCCACCGTGGCGTAGCCGGTCAGCATCAGCACGGGGACGTCGTTGCCGGAGACGCGCAGCTCCTGGAGCACCGAAAGGCCGGTGCGCCCCTCCATCTTCAGGTCCAGCAGCACCATGTCGTAGTGGTCGCTGCGCAGCCTCTCCAGCCCCTCGTCGCCGCCGGGCGCCGCGTCCACGGCGTACCCTTCGTCGGCCAGGAGCGCGCCCGTCCCCACTCGGAAAGCGCGGTCGTCATCGATGATGAGGATGCGCGGTGTCTCGGTCGTCAACGGTAGTCCTTGTTGAACGGTAGTGCGTTGGTGCGTCAGTGCGGGGCCCGGCGTTCAGCCCGCGAGGCCCGCGGTGGCGCCGATGGCGTCCGCGGGGGCCTCGGCGAGCGTCTCGTCGAGCGTTTCGCGGGGGAGGCGGACGGTGAAGCGGCTGCCGCGGCCCACGGTGCTCTCCACCGAAAGACGGCCGCGGTGGCCGCGCACGATCCCCTCGGAGACGAAGAGGCCCAGGCCGATCCCCGCGATGCCGGGCTTGGTCGTGTAGAACGCCTCGAAGATGTGCGGCAGGTCGTGCTCCGCGATCCCGGTGCCGGTGTCCTCCACGATCACCTCCACCGCGTCGTCCACCACGCGCGTCACCACGCGCAGGGTGCCGCCGCCGGGCATAGCGTCGCCGGCGTTGTACACCAGGTTCGCGAGCACCTGCTGGATCGCCTCCGGGTGCACCGTCACTCGCGGGAGGGTGGGGTCCAGCGCCGTCTCCACCTCCACCCCGCGCGCCTCCATCTCCGCACCGGCCAGCGTGAGGACGCGCCGCACCACCGCGTTCAGGTCGGTGGGCGCCACGGCGTCGGAGAGGGGGCGGCTCTGGTCCAGGAGGCGGCGCGTGAGGCCCGCCATGCGCAGCAGCTCCTCCTGCGCCAGCGTCAGGAACTCGCGGTTGGGGTCGCGCGGGTCGCCGCGACGCTCCAGCGCCTCCAGGCAGTTCTGGATGTTGTAGATGGGGTTGTTGATCTCGTGCGAGAGCTGCGCGACGAGCCGGCCCATCGCCGCCAGCTTCTCGCGGTGGATCATCTCCGCCTGCGCCGACCTCAACCGTTGCTCGCGCGCAAAGATCGCCTCGCGCATGTCGCCGAACGCCTGCGCCAGCTGCCCGATCTCGTCGTCGGAGGGGCGCGGGAGGGGGGCCGCGTAGTCGCCGCGCGCCAGCCGCACGGAGGCCTCGGCCAGCACCTGGGTGGGGCGCGCCACGATGCGCGACACCACCGCGGCAAGCAGCAGCGCCAGGAGGAGCGCCGCCACCCCGATCCCCCACAGCGACTGCGTGATGGCGCGGGCGATCCCCAGCTCGTCAGTCACCGGGCGGAAGAGGATCACAGTGGCCGCCAGGCCGCGCGTCGGCAGGGGCGAGACGGTGGTAAGGTAGGGCTGACCGCCCAGGAGCACCCGCTGCGGGCCCGAGCGGAGCTCGCGCAGCTTGAGCGCGCGCACCTCCGGCACCAGCGAGGTGTCCGGCAGCGTCACCCCCAGCAGCGAGTCGCCCACGATCAGCGCCACGTCGGTGCCGGTGGACTGCAGGTCCTTGCTGAGCCCGGTGGCGGTGAGCTGCGATCCGACGGCCACCGTCCCCAGCCGCACCGTGTCCGCCTCCATCAGCGAATCGGACCAGGTGACCCGCTCCATCGGCGACGACGCCAGCCGCAGCGGCACGCGGCCGCGCGGGCCCGGCGCCAGCACGATCCACGTCCCCCGCCGCTCCGTGTCCGCCGCGAGAACGCGGAGCGTCTCGTCGTCCAGTTCGCGCCCCGCCAGCCTGCGCCCGGCGGTGTCCACCGCGATCACGTCCAGCTTCTGGACGTTTTCGCGGATGCGCCGCTGGAGCGCCGCCGGGTTTTCCGCGCCCCAGGCGTCTGCCACGCGGGGATCGACGGTGAGCGTGGCGGCGCTCTGCGCCAGGTTCTCGTCGCGCGTCGCCCAGTCCTCGCGCAGCTCCCCGAGCGCGTCGCTCAGCTGCCCGGTGGCGCGCGCGTACACCTCCCGCTTCACCGCGTCCGCGATCAGCAGCAGCGCCGGCACCAGCATCAGCAGCGCGGCGCCCGCGAAAAGGACGAAAACCTTGGCGCGCAGCGAGAGGCGCCGCACCGTCGCGGCGGGGCGGGCATGGAACAGCGTTCGTTCACTGAACGGACGGCTGGTGTTCACTGAACACCTCCGGCGGGTGCAAACAGGGGCACCGGACACGCTCCTGGAAGGGACTTAACGCGATGAAAGCTAAGCAACGGCGCGGGTTCTGGCTACGCCGGGGCAGCCGTGCCGCATGGGGCACACCCGTTGCCTATAACGTGCCCGGCCGAAGCGGGGGATCGCCCGCCGGCCGCCGGACCCCGGAAGAGCAGGAGCACCGCCCGATGAAGCTTCGCACCCTCCCCGCCCTCGCACTGGTCTTCGCGGCCGCGTGCGCGAACGAGGCGGCCAAGGGCGACAGGAACACCGGAACGGCGCTGGAAGGCGGCAACCCCGAGGGGGTCTCCTCCGCGCCGGCGCCGGCGGTAACCATCGACACGGCGGCAGCCACGGGCCCGGCATCGACGACGAACGACCCGGCGATCGCCCGCACCACGGCGGCGCCGGACGCGGTGGACAGCGCGGCTAAAGCCCACGGCTACGCCGGCGCCGACCAGACACGGCAAGACAGCGCGGCGCCCGCGGCGCATCCGTAGCGGCGCGCCGGTCGCGGGAGCGGCCCAAACACCCTCAGATCCGAGGAACAGACCGATGAAGGCACGTTTCTTCTCCGTATTCGCGATTGCCGCGCTGCTTGCCACCGCCGCCTGCGGCGGCGAGGGCGGCGACGCCGGCGAGGGGGTCGAGACCTCGGCCACGACGGCGGACACCACGCTGGTGCAGGGCCAGGACGCAGGGACTCAGCCGGCGGTCGTTCCCACGCAGGACACGGCGGTGACCACCACCGTCACGACGGACAGCATGCAGGGCCAGGCGCAGGCGGGTGGCACCACCACCACCGACACGGCGCCGAAGCAGTACTGAGCAGGGCGGCACACCGGGCCAGCGCAATCCTGCGTGGTCCACCTTTCAGGAACTTTGGACCGAGGGTATACCGATGAAGGCACGTTTCCTTGCAGTGGCGGCTGCGGCCGTGATCGTCTCCGCGTGTGGCGGCGAGGGCGGCGAGGGCGGTGAGGGCGCCGCGACGGACAGCACCGCGATCATGACGACCACCACCACCGACACCGCCGGCATGGGCGCGGCGACCACCGCCCCGATGCCGATGGACTCGGCCGCCATGGGCGGCACCACCGGCACGATGGACACGATGGCCGCGGGCGCCGCCGGGACCACCACCACCACCGACACGACCGTCCCCAAGCCGTAATCGGACGCTCGGCGTTACCTGGCCCGCGCTTCCCTCCGGGGGAGCGCGGGCCTTTTCTTCGCACGGCAAGGAGGCACGCATGAAGGCACGTACCCTGACCCTCGCGGCGCTCTGCGCCCTGGCCGCGGCCTGCGGCGGCGGCGAGCAGGACGCCAAGGCCGGCGACAGCCTGGACCCGGGCCCCACCGGCACCATCGAGAACACGGGCCCGCAGACCGGCACCGGCGCCCCCGGCGACACGGCGACGGCCACCGACGCCAGCACCGCGGGCGGCGCCACGGCTGCCCCGGGTACCCCGCCCAACGCGCCGCCGGCCAGCGGCCACTGAGCAACTCCCGGGGCTGTTTGGATGTTCGCGGAAGTCAAACGGGTCCGGAGCCTGGCTCCGGACCCGTCGCTGTTCAGCCCGACCCGGTGCTCAGCGTCGCGTGCCGCTCATCCGCTCGGCCATCTGGAAGGCCGCGTAGGCGTTGACGATGCCGCCGGTGGTGGACAGGTCGCCGAAGCGCACGCGCTCGTCCTCGGTGCCGGGGCGCACCACCATCTGGGTCGGGAACCTGGTGGCGGAGTCCAGGATGATCTGCTTGATCTGCACCGCCGTGAGATTGGGGAAGTACGACATCAGCAGCGCCGCCACGCCGCTCACCACCGGCGCGGCCATGCTCGTCCCCGAGTTGCGCTCGTAGCCGCCGCCCGGGATGGTGGAGAGGATCTGGGCGCCCGGCGCGAAGACGTCCACCTGCCCCTTCCCCCAGTTGGAAAAGGGTGCCGCGAGACGATCCGGCCCCTCCCACGACGACGCGCCCACCTCGATCCAGCTGCGCGCCTCGCCGCCGCCTTCGAAGCGGGGGGTGGGGAAGTTCTTGTTCTCGTTCAGGTTCTCGCCCTCGTTGCCGGCGGCGTGCA